>NZ_CAKKTL010000012.1:28232-41614 GCF_920664355.1 Protofrankia sp. CiP1_Cm_nod2 | reverse complement strand
GGCCCGCCTGGGCGGCTCGGGCTGCACCCGCGGCGGTGGCCGCCGGCCGGGCGGGCGCGGGCTTGGGGTCGAGCGGGACCGCGCCGGCGAAGCGGAGGCCGGCGAGTTCGCCGGAAAGCCGTGGATCTGAGGGCGAGGCGTTTCGCGACCTGGCGGGCCCTGGTCCTGACGACCGGGGCCCGGACGACATGGGTGACCTCCGTGGCATGACTCCATCGTTGCATCCGGGCAGCGAAACCGGACACCGCCTCGGCGGACCGGGTGCCAGCAGCCGGCCGGCACCGCGTATCCGGCCGGCTCGGAGGGCACGCAGACCCGACGAATCAGCCCAACCCGCCCAGCCTGGCCGGCCCGCCCGGCCCGCCCGGCCCCGTGGCCGGGCGACAGAACGCCGCCGGGTCACTCCTGGGCCAGGCGCCGCTCGATCGAGGCGACCTTGGTGTGTATCGCGTCGGTGGCCCCCTGGCGGATGTCGGCCTTGAGTACCAGGCTCACCCGTCCGGACCGCGCGGCCACGGCCTCGACCGCCCGGCGCACGACGTCGATGACCTCGTCCCACTCCCCCTCGACCGTCGTGAACATCGCCGATGTCTCGTTGGGCAGGCCGCTGGCGCGGACCACCCGCACCGCCTCGGCGACCAGGTCGCCGACGTCCTCGCCGGTGCCGATCGGGGTCACGCTGAACGCTACGAGCATGGTTCAAGATCTACCATGGCTGCCACCGCCTTCGTGCCGGTATCGGTGAGCCTGCCGGGATTGGTGAGTGTGCCAGCATTGGCGACGACCAGCCGCCGGATGCTACCTTCTGTGCAGGTTCCATCCCTGGGACGGCATAAACGGACACTCGACCAAACCCGGGACAACGCTCTTCGACGGCACGCCCTACTATTGCCCGCCGTGGAGTGGACGATGCGCGATGACCGGGATGACAAGGCACGGGACGACGAGGCCTAGGTGGTTCCACGGACCCTCCTCGACGCGCTGACAAGCCTGGTCGTACTCGTCGGCGCGGACGGCCGCGTGCTCGACGCGGGCGCGGCCGCGAGGACCTTTCTCGGTGAACGGCTGGCCGGGACGACCCATCTGCGGGACCTGGTCGACGTGGTGGAGCCGTCCTCGCGGGTCCGGCTGCGCGATGTCGTGCCCCGGACGCTCGGCCGTACCGGCCAGTGGCGCGGAACCGTCGACCTCGTCGACGCCGCGGGCAACCCGGCGCCCTATCTGGTGTCGGTGCGGGCCGACCCCGACGGCGGCTTCGTGATCGCCGCCCAGGACACCGAGGACATCCGGGCCCGGGAGGCGGCCGAACGGGAGTCCCGCGCGAAGGACGAGTTCATCGCCCGGCTCGGCCACGAGCTGCGCACCCCCCTCAACGCGGTCCTCGGCTTCGCCCAGCTGCTGGAGCTCGAGCCGCTGGCCCCGGAGCTGCACGACGACATCGAACGGATCATCACCGGTGGCCGGCACATGCAGGCCCTCATCGACGACGTGCTCGACCTCGCCCGGCTGCGGGCCGGCCGCGGGGACATCAACAAGGGGCCCGTCAACGTCCTGGAGATCGTCCAGGGTGTCGTCGAGCTGGTCGAGCCGCTGGCCGCGCAGCGCGGGATCCGGCGGGTCATCTCACCGGCCGAGCCGCTGGTCGCCGACGCCGACCGGCGGCGGCTGTGGCAGGTCCTGCTCAACCTGGTCGGCAACGCCCTGAAGTACGGGCGGGAGGGCGGCACCGTCCGCGTCGGGATCGTGCCCGTCACCGGGGCCCGGGTGCGGATCGAGGTCGAGGACGACGGCAACGGCCTGCCCCCCGAGGCCATGAGCAGGCTGTTCCGGCCGTTTGAACGGCTCGGAGCCGAACGGAGCGGCGTCGAGGGTAGTGGGCTGGGGCTGGCGCTGTCCCACGCCCTGGTCACGGCCATGGGCGGCGTTCTGACGGCGGCCAGCCGCTACCGGGTGGGCAGCGTGTTCGCCGTGGTCCTGGACACCATCGACGTCCGTTTCGACGACGCCTACGACGCCTACGACGACCCGGACGACGATGACGGGTTCGGGCCGCCGCCGGCCGTCACGGGCCGGCCGGCAGGAGCGAGGCCAGGACCCTGGCCAGGGCCAGGGCCAGCGACGGGGACGGTCGACAACCGCCTGCGGGTCGTGCACGTCAGCGGTGATCCGGCGACCCGGGCGATGGTCACCCATGTGCTGCGCAGCTCGCTGGGAGCGGACACGGTCTGCGTCCCGCGCGCCGCCCTCGCGCTGGACGCCGTACGGCGTGCCCGGCCGGCGCTGGTGCTGCTGGACCGGATCCTGCCCGACGCCCCGGTCGAGGAACTGCTGCGGGCGCTCGCGGCGGACGCCACCGCCGGGCAGATCCCCGCTGTCGTCCTCACCACGGACGACGACCCGCGGGACCTGACCAGGCTGCGGCAGGCGGGCGCGGTGGATGTCGCCGGAGCGCCCCTCGACGTCAACGCGGTGATCGCGGCGGCCGGCCATCTGGCAGTGCGCCGCGGCGAGCGGCAGCAGGCCGCGCACCACGCGCGCCACGCGCACCAGTAGCGCCGGCCCGGCGCCCCGGCCGGCCGGCGGGAACCGGCCGGATCACCCGATGATCGTCCCACCGCCGGTCGCGCTGGCGGTCATGCTGGCGATCACGCGCTCGGCGGCCGTGTAGGGGTCGAGCGCGCCCGCGACGACCTCGCCCGCGAGCGCGTCCAGCAGGGTGGCGTCCCGCAGGCCGCCCATGCGGGCCCGCAGCTCGGTGAGCGCGATCTGTTCGATCTCGTCGGCGGCCCGCCGGCGCCGGCGGGCGTCCAGCACGCCCCGCTCGACCATCCACGCACGGTGATCGACGATCGCGTCCACGATCTCGTCGACGCCCTCCGAACGGGACGCGACGGTCTTGACCACCGGCGGCTGCCACCGCTGGCCGCCGGCCGGCCCGGTCAGGGCGATCATGTGCTTGAGCTCCCGGTAGGTGTGCTCCGCGCCGTCCCGGTCGGCCTTGTTGACCACGAACACGTCGGCGATCTCCAGGATGCCGGCCTTGGCCGCCTGGACGCCGTCGCCCATCCCCGGCGCCAGCAGCACCAGCGTGGTGTCGGCCAGCGAGGCGATGTCGACCTCGGCCTGGCCCACCCCCACCGTCTCGACGAGCACCACGTCGAAGCCGGCCGCGTCCAGCACGCGCAGTGCCTGTGGGGTCGCCCAGGACAGCCCGCCGAGATGCCCGCGGGAGGCCAGCGAGCGGATGTAGACGCCGGGGTCGGTGGCGTGCTGCTGCATGCGCACCCGGTCCCCGAGCAGCGCGCCGCCGCTGAACGGGGACGACGGGTCGATGGCCAGGACACCGACCCGCAGGCCACGGGCGCGGAACGCGCCGACGAGAGCGGACGTCGAGGTCGACTTGCCCACCCCGGGGGAACCGGTGAGGCCGATCACCTGCGCCCGGCCGGTGCGTGGCGCCAGCAGGGCCATGATCTCCCGCAGCTGCGGGGAGGCGTCCTCCACCAGGGAGATCAGCCGGGCGAGCGCCCGCGGGGAGCCGGCGACGGCGGCGTCCACCAGGTCGGCCGGGGCCGCGGAGCGCGCGAGAGCCGGCCCGGGTGCCGGGAGGACCACCGGGGCCGAGCTCACGCCGGGACGCGCAGCACGAGCGCGTCGCCCTGGCCACCGCCGCCGCACAGGCCGGCGGCACCGGTACCGCCGCCCCGGCGGCGCAGCTCGTGGGCGAGCGTGAGGGCGATGCGGGTACCGGACATGCCGACCGGGTGCCCGAGCGCTATCGCGCCCCCGTTGACGTTGGTGACGTCCGGGCCGATACCGAGGTCGCGCATGGACTGGATGCCCACCGCGGCGAACGCCTCGTTGATCTCGTAGAGGTCCACGTCCGCCGGGGTCAGCCCCTCCTTGCGCAGCGCCGCCAGGATCGCGTTCGACGGCTGGGAGTGCAGGGACGGGTCCGGGCCGGCGACGAAACCGTGATGGCCGACCTCGGCGAGCACGGGCAGGCCGAGCTCGGCCGCCTTGGCCCGGCTGGCGACCACGACGGCCGCGGCGCCGTCGGAGATCTGCGACGCCGAACCGGCCGTGATCGTGCCGTCGGCGGCGAAGGCGGGGCGCAGCTTCGCCAGCGAGCCCGCGGTGGTCTCACCGCGGACGCCCTCGTCTTGGCTGATCAGTATCGGGTCGCCGCGGCGCTGCGGCACCTCGATCGGGACGATCTCCTCGTCGAACAGGCCGTTCTTGATCGCGGCGGCGGCCCGCTGGTGCGACCGGGCGGCGAACTCGTCCTGCTCGGCCCGGCCGATACCCCGCGTCGCGTTGCCCCGCTCGGTGCCATCCCCCATCGCCACCTGGTCGAACGCGCAGGTCAGGGCGTCGTACGCGGTCGCGTCCACAAGTTCGGCGTTGCCGTAGCGGACGCCCGCGCGCAGGGACCGCAACAGGTGCGGGCCGTGTGTCATCGACTCCATCCCACCGGCGACGACGATGTCGAACTCGCCGCTGGCGATGTAGGTGTCGGCCAGCGCGATCGCGTCCAGCCCGGAGAGGCAGACCTTGTTCACGGTGAGCGCGGGAACGCTCAGCGGGATGCCGCCCCTGGCCGCCGCCTGCCGGGCGGTGATCTGGCCCTGGCCCGCCTGGATCACATGCCCGATGATCACGTAATCGACCTGGTCACCGCTGATCCCGGCCCGTGACAGCGCGGCCCTGATCGCGAACCCGCCCAGCTCGACGGCGGAGAAGCTCTTCAGCGAACCGGACAGTTTGCCGATCGGCGTCCGGGCGCCGGCCACGATGACGGAACCAGGCATGAGTGGGCCTCCCGCAGGTACGACAGCGTCTTCGGTAACCATAACGTGATCATGACCAACATGCCGGGCGAGCAGGGGCGACCCGCGTATCCGCGCCGCTCGCGGTCAGGTGTGGCAGCATCCCGGAACGATCCCGGTGAGGACGGGACGGCGGGACGGCGAGCCGCCCGCACTTCCCGCGCCTCCTTCATCCGCATCACCGCGACGATCACGGTAATCATAATGATCATGACAATTGCGACGGCCACGACGACCACGACGACCACGGAAGAGGGGCACAGACCGCGATGTTCACCAGAATCGACCACGTCGGCATCGCCGTCCGCGACCTGGAGAAGTCCATCTCCTGGTACGA
This sequence comes from Protofrankia sp. CiP1_Cm_nod2, assembly GCF_920664355.1. Classification (NCBI taxonomy): domain Bacteria; kingdom Bacillati; phylum Actinomycetota; class Actinomycetes; order Frankiales; family Frankiaceae; genus Protofrankia; species Protofrankia sp. CiP1_Cm_nod2. The sequence goes on along the minus strand of NZ_CAKKTL010000012.1, from coordinate 36,448 downwards.
GACGACGTTCGGCCTCACGGTAGCGTCCCAGGAGGTCAACGAGGAGCAGGGGGTCCACGAAGCCATGCTGTCCGTCGCCGACGGCCCCGCGGGCGGCTCCTATGTGCAGCTGCTGGAGCCGACCCGGGCGGACTCGCCGGTCGGCAAGTTCCTCGCCCGCAACGGCGAGGGAGTTCATCACATCGGCTACGGCGTCGAGGACGTGGAGAACGCACTGGCCTCGATCAGCGCCACCGGGGTCCGGCTGGTCGACAAACGGCCCCGGCACGGCTCCATGGGCGCGAGCATCGCCTTCCTGCACCCGAAGGACACCGGCGGCGTCCTGACCGAGCTGGTGCAGGCCGCCAAACACTGATCTGCCACCCCCGGCAGCCTCCCGCCAGCCAGCGCCACGGCCCCCATCGTCGGCCATCACCGGTGCCGGCCGTCATCAGCTGACCAAAAATCCCGAAAACGACAACCGAATGATCCAGGAACCATCGCCGACGAACCGTCGCGGGGCGACCCCCCCTCCCCATAAACACCTGAAGGATGTGAATCCGCCGCTGTTCGGGACAGCGCCGGATTCACATCCTTTTTCATCCCACCACCACGCTTTTCTTTCCCGCGGCTCTTTCCTGTCTTTCCCGTGACTCTTTCCCGCGGCCATCACACCGCGGGCTCCCCGCCTTCAGGATCTCCACCTTTCCAGATCGCCATCAGACAATCTTCGCCATCCCCAGATTTTCGCAGGGCGAACACACCTCAAGATCCTTACATTTCTGGATCATCACCAGATGATCAAGAAACCACCGACGACGACCAGCTCTCGAGGGCCGGGGTCCCCAGATTTTCGCAGGGCGAACACACCTCAAGATCCTTATGTTTCTGGATCATCACCAGATGATCAAGAAACCACCGATGACGACCAGCTCTCGAGGGCCGGGGTCCCCAGATTTTCGCAGGGCGAACACACCTCAAGATCCTTATATTTCTGGATCATCACCAGATGATCCAGAAACCACCGATGACGACCAGCTCTCGAGGGCCGGGGTCCCCAGATTTTCGCAGGGCGAAAATCTGGGGCTAGCTGATGCCGCAGCCGGCGGTGAAGGGTGACGCGGTCGTGTTCAGGTCCACCGTCGCGGATGTGGGCGCGCCGACCGTCTGGAAGCTCTCGCCGGTCAGCCGCCAGGTCGTGTACGTCACCGAGTACGTCCGGTCACCGGCGGCGCCGCCGGTGGCGTTGCCGGCGGCGACGACCACCGTCCCGGGCGTCGGGCCGTCGCAGGTGAAGCCGTCGCCGTGGGCGCCCGCAAGACCGGCCGGCAGCGGCAGCGGCGGCCCGCTCAGCTGCCGCAGCTGCCTGGCCGCGATCATTTTGATCACGCCGAACGTCCTGGTGTCGGCGGCGTTGCCCCCGGTCTGGACGATCAGCTCGCCGTAGCCGTCGGCGTCGATGTCGACGATCGAGATGGTCAGTGGCGACACCACCTCCGACAGCGCCAGCGTGGCCGGCCCGAACCGGCTGAGCGTGACCACGAGGGTGTTGCCGGACAGCTGCGTCGTGTCGTCCGTGCCGTCACCGTCGACGTCGCCCTTTTTCGCCGGCCGGGACACCGGCTGCGGCAGGGGCGGAGAGTTGACGTTGCTGGGCGAGACGCTGGGCCGCCCGGCCGTCGCGCTCGGGGACGGCAGCGGGCTGGTCTCCGTGACCGGCGAGGTGGACAGCGACGAGGGCTGCGCGGTGATGGTCCCGCGGACCGGGCCGCCCACGCCGCCGCCATGGGCGGCCGACGAGGTCGGGACCCGCGCGGCTGTCGCGCCGGCCGTCTGCGCCAGCGGCGGCGTGGCCGGTTCGACCAGGGTGGTGGAGTCACGGGGCTCACTCACCACGTAGGCGATAGTGATCACACCCGCCAGCGCCAGCCCGCCGAAGGCGGCGGCCGGCACCCGCATCCGGCGCCGGCGGAGCACCCTGGCGCGGATGCGCGCGTACGCGTCCGGCGACGCCTGGAGCGGTTCGACCGCCTCGGCGAGACGCCGGCGTAGCTCGTCGGCTTCGAGCCCGGTCACCGCAGGCCCTCCAGCTTGCTGCCCAGTGCGGCGAGCCCGCGGGACGTGTACGCCTTCACCGATCCGACACTGCAGCGCATGACCGCCGCGGTGTCCGCCTCGGAAAGATCGGCGTAGTAGCGCAGGACCACGGCCTCCCGCTGGCGGCGCGGCAGCTCGCGCAGGGCCTGCACGACGGCGGCCCGTTCGACCAGGGCGTAGGCCCCCTCCTCCGCGCTGGCCGCGTGCGGCATCGGCTTGGGCGCGTGCTTGAGGGCCACGAGCCGGCGCCGCAGCGTCGAACGTGCCAGGTTGACGACGGTCTGCCGCAGGTAGGCGAGTGCCTTCTCGCGGTCCTGCAGGCGGCCCCAGGCCGCGTGCACACGGATGTAGGCGTCCTGGACGATCTCCTCGCACAGGCCGAGATCGTCAAGCAGGAGAGCGGCGAGACGGACAAGCGACCGGTAATGTTCCGAGTACAAAACGGTGAGGGCGGCGTCGGCGTCCCGCGCGACCTCGCTACGGGCGGCGTCGCTCCGCGCAGGCACGGGCCGCCACCCCTCCACGACTGTCATGGGCGCGGTCACACCGGATCAGACGCGCTCCCACCCCCAATGGTTGCTCTCACCTCAGGTTGTATCGCTTCCGGCCCCTAAGTACACCCCCTACTGGACGACTACTGGGCATACCCGCCGGTAGCATCTTGGCCCACGTCACACATGACGCATGGGAGGTCGATCGTGAAGGAAATTGCTGAGGCGATTCTTGCCGGTGACACCCCCCGGAAGGAGTTCGCGGACCTTCGCGTGCCCGAGCGGTACCGGGCTGCGGTGGTTCGCAAGGCGGACGTCAACATCTTCGCCGGACTCGCCTCCCAGGAGAAGGACCCTCGACGTTCCCTGCACGTCGAGGAGGTCGCCACCCCCGAGCTCGGCCCGGGCGAGGCGCTGGTCGCGGTCATGGCATCCGCGATCAACTACAACACCGTGTGGACGTCGATCTTCGAGCCGCTCTCGACGTTCGGCTTCCTGGAGCGCTACGGCCGGATCTCCCCGCTCGGCAAGCGCCACGACCTGCCGTACCACGTGGTCGGCTCCGACCTCGCCGGGGTCGTCCTGCGCGCCGGGCCCGGAGTGCACGCCTGGGCGCCCGGCGACGAGGTCGTGGCCCACTGCCTGTCGGTCGAGCTGGAGCGCCCCGAGGGCCACGACGACACGATGCTCGACCCGGAGCAGCGCATCTGGGGCTTCGAGACCAACTTCGGGGGGCTGGCCGAGCTCGCCCTGGTCAAGGCGAACCAGCTCATGCCGAAACCCGCGCATCTGAGCTGGGAGGAGGCCGCCGCCCCCGGGCTGGTGAACTCCACCGCCTACCGCCAGCTGGTGTCGCGCAACGGCGCGAACATGAAGCAGGGCGACGTGGTGCTGATCTGGGGTGCCAGCGGCGGGCTCGGCTCCTACGCGACGCAGATGGCACTCAACGGTGGCGCGATCCCGGTCTGCGTCGTCTCCTCCGCCCGGAAGGCGGAGATCGTCCGCCGGATGGGCGCCGAGCTGGTGATCGACCGGACCGAGGAGGACTACCGGTTCTGGAAGGACGAGCACAACCAGGACCCGAAGGAATGGCAGCGGTTCGGCCGGAAGATCCGGGAGCTCACCGGCGGTGAGGACCCCGACATCGTCTTCGAGCATCCCGGGCGGGAGACCTTCGGCGCCTCCGTCTACGTCGCCCGGCGCGGCGGGACGATCGTGACCTGCGCCTCCACCAGCGGCTTCATGCACTCCTACGACAACCGCTACCTGTGGATGAACCTCAAGCGCGTGATCGGGTCGCATTTCGCGAACTACCGCGAGGCGTGGGAGGCCAACCGGCTGATCGCCAAGGGCCTGATCCATCCGACTCTCTCCCGGGTGTACCCGCTGACCGAGACCGGGCAGGCCGCCCACGACGTCCACCGCAACCTCCACCAGGGCAAGGTCGGGGTGCTCTGCCTCGCCCCCGCCGAGGGCCTCGGCGTCCGCGACCAGGCGACGCGCGAGCGTCACCTCACCCAGATCAACCGCTTCCGCGGGGTGTAGGGGTATTGGATACGGGGTACCCGCAACGCCGGGTTTCTCGAGCACAAACCTGGCGATCGGCGCACTTTCCGGGAGACTCGATGTACGTCGGTTCACCGGCCCCGAGGAGGTCAACCATGGCAGTGGTCTGGCACGCTGATGTCCCATGACCGAACAAACCGATCTCATCCCGATGTCCGGTGGTGGGGACGCCTCGCCGGAGTTCGATCTGGTTCGTCGCGGCTACGATCCGCATCAGGTCAGGGCACATGTCAACTGGCTCGTCGAACAGCTGCGGGAAGCTGAGTCGCATCGGGCCGCGGCCGAGGCCGCCGCCTCGGAGGCCGCCATCGAGGCGGCCACCCTGCGTGACGATCTGGCCGCCAACCGGCCGGCCTGGGAGGAGTTCGGCGGGCGGATCACCAAGATCCTCCAGCTTGCCGAGGAAGAGGCCGCCGCCGTCCGCGCCGAGCGGACCCGGGAGGCCGAGGTCGCGCTGGAGGAGGCCCGGCAGACCCACGCCGACGCGCAGCGTACCCGCGAACGGACGATCCGGGAGGCCGAGACAAAGGCTCAGGAGATCGTCGCTACGGCGGAGGCGCAGGCGGAGCAGATCGTCACCAGCGCCCGGGAAGCGGCCGAGAGGGCCGAGAACGACTCCCGGCGCCGGCTCGCCGACCTCGGCCGGCAACGCGACCAGGTGACCACTCAGCTCGGCCAGTTGCGCGACCGGCTGGCCGCGGCGATGGCCCCGCTGGATCTCAGCGTGAATCCCGGCGTGGATCCGGAACCGGTGGACGCCGAACAGCCCGCCGCCGTCCACTCCTGACCCGGGCCCCGTCCGCGGGGCACGGGCCCGCGGCCGTATTCGGGCCGGGATCGCGGGCCGGGATCGCGGGCCGGGATCCCGGGCCGGATCAGCCGCCCGGCCGCGACCGGCCCGACGGATTCCGGCGGTCGCGATGGGCCCAGCAGATCGTGTGCCAGTGCCTGCGGTCGGCGACCTGGTCGTCCAGCCAGCACACCACGTGCGGGGTGGCCGGGACTATCTCCTGCTCGCATCCGGGACAGCGGTAGTACTTCCACGCGGCCGCGCCGCTGACCCGGCGGACGACCCAGTCGCCGTCCGGGTGCTGTTCGGTCGTCTCGGATCCGACGATCACGGGTGCCTGCGGTGCCTGCGATGCCTGCGCCTGCCCCTGCGCCTGCGCCCGCGCCCGTCGGGACCGGCGCCGGGTCATTGCGGGCGCGTCGCCGACGTCCGGTCGACGACCTCACCCTCGATGATCCGATGCGGGTCCGCGCCACCCGCCGGGGGACGCCGGGAAACGCCGATCCGGTTGGCGGTCGACGCGGCGATCGTCTTCACCAGCTTCGCCTTACGGATCATCCCCCGCGGCGACGACAGGGCGGCGGACGCGCCCAGCAGGAGCTGGAAGGCCCGCTCGCTGCCGCGCCAGTGCTCCCGCAGCACGGCCTCACCGGCACCGATCTCCAGCCGGCGGAACGCGAAGGCCACGATCGCGACATCGTCGAGCTGGCCCACCACCGGGATCAGGTTCGTCAGCCGGTTCTTCGGGGACACCAGATACGCCAGCGCCCCGGCCGCCTCCAGCTTGGCCGACTGGGAGACCCGCGGATCGGCCAGGACCTTCCTGAGCATCACCACGAAGTCGGGCAGGAACGTCACGATCTCGCGGCCCAGCTCCCGGACGGCGTCCTTGTCCAGCTTGTCCAGCGGGATCATCGCGGCATCCTCCGGGTGCGGCAGCAGGGGCCGGCGTGTTGGTGACGAATCACGCCGTACGGCGCCATGGTAGGCGACAGGGCCGACACCACAGCAGCCCCGCGACCGGTGCACCCGATCAGTGGACCCGGAACCCGCGCCGGGTCTTGCGGCCGAGATAACCCGCTCTGACAAGGTGTTCGAGCAGCGGAGCCGGCGCGTGGCCGGGCTCCCGGAACTCCTGGTACAGAGCGCGCTGGATGGCAAGCGTCACATCCAGGCCGACGACGTCGACGAGCGCGAACGGCCCCATCGGATGCCCGCAGCCGACCGTCATCGCCGTGTCGATGGTGTCGATGTCCGCGTAGTGGTCCGCCAGCATCTTCACCGCGTCGTTGAGGTAGGGGAACAGCAGGGCGTTGACGATGAAACCGGCCCGGTCACCGCAGCGCACCGGATGCCTACCCATCGCCCGTGCCACCTCGAAGGCCGTGGCGGTGACGTCGCCCGCGGTCAGGACGGTGGGCACGATCTCCACCAGGCGCATCACCTGCGCCGGGTTGAACCAGTGCATCCCCACCACGTCGGACGGGCGGGCGGTGGCGGCCGCGCACTCGACCACCGGCAGGGACGATGTGGTTGTCGCCAGCACCGCCCCCGGGCGTGCCACCGCGTCGAGCGCGGCGAACAGGGCCCGCTTGACCGCGAGATCCTCCACGACCGCCTCGATGACGAGGTCGCAGCCGGCGAGGGCGGCCAGGTCGGTGCTGCCCCGCACCCGGGACAGGGCGGCGGCCCGGTCGTCCAGGGAGATCCTCCCCTTCTCGACGCCCCGCTCGAGCGAGCCTTCCAGCTTCTTGCGGACAGCGGCGATCTTCTCCTCGCCGCGGGCGTGGAACACCACGTCGTAGCCGTGGCGGGCGCAGACCTCGACGATCCCGGCGGCCATCGTCCCGCTGCCGACGATGCCCACCGCCCGCACCGGCCGGGCCACCGGCCCTGTCACCGGGCCGGGCCCGCTCCCGGTGCCGGCCGCGGGCCCGGCCGCCGGCACCGTGTCGACGATCTCGGACGTGTCCGGGGCGGCATAGGTGTAGAAGCCGCGCCCGGTCTTGCGGCCGAGCATCCCGGCCGCGACCAGCTGCCGCAGCAGCGGCGCCGGGGCGTGCAGGTGGTCATGGGAGGTGCGGTGGACCGAGTCCAGGATCTCGTAGGCCGAGTCGAGCCCGATCAGGTCGAGCAGCGCGAGCGGGCCGATCGGGTGCCCGCAGCCCAGCCGCATGGCCGCGTCGATGTCCTCCCGGGTGGCGTAGTGCGCCTCCAGCATCCGCACGGCGCTGTTGAGGTAGCCGAACAGCAGGGCGTCGACGATGAAGCCGGCCCGGTCCGCGGCGATCACCGCGGTCTTGCCGACCTTCGTGACGAGGGCCTCGACGTCCGCCAGCACGGTGGCGTCGGTGACGACCGTGCGGACGATCTCGACCAGCCCCATGACCGGCGCCGGGTTGAACCAGTGGGTGCCGATGACCCGGGACGACCGGGACGTCCCGGTGGCCAGTTCGGTGACGGACAGCGAGCTGGTGTTCGTGGCGATGATGGTCCCGGACGGGCACAGCGCGTCCAGGTCGGCGAGGACCGCCCGCTTGTCCTCGAGCCGCTCGGGCACCGCCTCGATGACCAGCCGGCAGTCCGCCACCGCCGACAGATCGGTGCCGGCGTGGATCCGGGCGAACAGCGCGTCCCGGCCGGCCCCGGTCAGCTTGCCGCCATCGACCGCCCGGTCGGTCGAGTGACGGATCCGGCCGAGCCCCCGGGCCAGCGCCCTGTCGTCGTGCTCGACGCCCACCACCTCGATACCGGCGCGCGCCAGCACCTCGGCGATCCCCGCGCCCATGGTGCCAAGCCCCACCACGCCAACCCTCGTGAAGTCCCCAGCCATCCCGGACCACCCCTCTCGTCGTCGCTGTCGTCGTTGTGCCCACCAGCGACGCGCGGATGCTCCACCAGGTCTTCGACCCACGGCCCCACAACCGGCCACGCCACGTCACGTCAGCCAAAAAAGGAACAACCAACAGGCAATCGGGCAGCCGGCATCAACCAGGAATCGCCTTCGCAACCGAACATCGTATTCTCGACCGAACTCCGACGGGACAAGGTCGACATGACCCACCGAACCTATCCGGTGGAATCCTCCGGCCGGTGTTCCTGGCAGGACCGGTGTTCCTGGCAGGAGATGACCTGGTCGGGATCGTCCAGCCAGAACGCCTGGCCATCGGGAGTGACCGTCAGACCGAAACGGCTGTGGTCCGGCCGCCCGGCGTCGATCCACCAGCGGTAGGCCGCCTCCAGTTCCTCCCACAGCCGCCGCGGCCCGTCGTGGTGAACCCGCTGGCCGGCCG
>NZ_CAKKTL010000012.1:26960-27843 GCF_920664355.1 Protofrankia sp. CiP1_Cm_nod2 | reverse complement strand
TCCCGAACGTGACCGTGGCCCAGGAGCGCGAGTCCCGATGTGACATCAGAAGAACGGCGGTGCCGTCGTCCTCCCCGCGTTCTCCCGTCACCCAGCCGGGCAGCCGGGCACCGACGGCGAAACCGGCCTCGAAATCCGTGAACGGTTCACGCGGACAGTTCCGGGTCGTGGTGGCACGGGCGTCCTCGGTGCCCCATATCCGCCACAGAACCTCGTCGTCCCGCTGGCCGCGCAGCCGCATGAAGGACGCCGCGCTGTGAAAGCGCCCCCGCGCGACACCGTCACCATGGACGGTCAGGCGGAGAAACGCCTGTCGTTCGAAACTGCCGTCCAGCGGGACTACGATCCGGCCACCCGGCCGAGTCTGCTCGACCCAGGAAAAAGGAACCCGCAGCGCGCTCGCCGTGGCCACCACCCGATCGTAAGGGGCGTGCTCAGGATATCCGCGGGTACCGTCACCGGTAACGACCGTGACCGGATACCCGGTTCGTCCCAGCGTCTGCCGGGCGTGTTCGGCGATCGCGGGATCCACCTCCACGGTCGTGACACGCCCACCGCGTGCCCTCCCGGCGAGCAGGGCGGCGTTGTATCCCGTGCCCGCCCCGATCTCCAGCACGTTCATTCCCGCCCGCACGTCGAGCAGGTCGAGCATCCTGCTCATGACCACCGGCGCGCTGGACGAACTGGTCGGGAAGATACCCAGGCCGTCGCCGCGTTCTCCGTCGTCGGCCTGGGTGACGATCGAATCGCCACTGCTGACAAGCGCCAGCCACCCTTCGGGATCCTCAGCCCGGTCGAGCGGGACCAGCCATCCGTCCGCCCGTCCCACCCAGACCACGTCGGGGATGAAATCCTCGCGTTTCACACCTTTCCCGTCCCGTTA
>NZ_CAKKTL010000012.1:24798-26448 GCF_920664355.1 Protofrankia sp. CiP1_Cm_nod2 | reverse complement strand
TGGCATGTACCCACCGTTATCAGACGCCCCCGATCGGCCAACGGCGGCCATCGACGGGCAGACCACCGACCACAGACAACGCGGGCCGCCAGCACATCCTTCGGCGCCGCGCGCCTGTTCACCGCCGACGCGGACTGTCCCGAGTGATCCTGATCGACGTCCGCTGACACTCGGCCGGACCCGCCCCCACACAAACCCGGCCCGAAAGGCAAGCCTTTTCCATCGGGCCGGAGCCGAACAACCCACACGACACGCCACCCGGCAGCCGACAGACGCCGAACATCTGATATAAGTCCCGTCAACCATGCCAGACTGGACGTAATTTCAGCCCGGCCGCACCAGCCTGGCAACCGCACTGGCCATCGCACCCGGCAGCGCATGGCTCGCGACCGTCAGCAATGACAAAACGGTGCGGATCTGGGATTCCGCTACGGGACGCCCCACCGCCACCCTCAGTACCGACCCGGCGGAAGCTCCAGCGATCACACCAGACGGTCGTCTGCTCGCCACTATCAGCCATGATCGGACGATCCGAATCTGGGATCGGACGTCCGGAGAGATCATCACTATGATGCGAACCGACAGCGACCCGGTCACCTGTGCCTGGACCGCCGACGGCCGCAGCCTGATCGTTGGCGGTGAGCGAGGGGTGTACCGCTACGAGTTCCGCCCCGGCACTCCGGACAGATAGATCCGGACAGCAGCCCGAAGGCTCGAAGGATGTGAATGCGGGCTGTTATCGCGACAGCGGATTCGCATCCTTCGATTTCTGCGCGCGCCGCTGCGCCGGGGTCGGCGCCCCGTCCACCGCGAAAGAGAATAGAGCGTCAGAACAGGGTGGGGATGGCGGGGGCCAGGCCGCGCAGGGCGTCGTAGTCGACGGTGACGCAGGCCAGGCCGCGGTCCGCGGCAAGCAGGCGGGCCTGTGGGGTGATCGACTGGGCTACCAGGATGCCGCGTACCGGGTGCGGGAGGAAGGGATCGTCCTGGAGACGGGCGAGGTACCGGGTGAGCTGTTCGACACCGTCGATCTCGCCCTTGCGTTTCACCTCGACCGCGACGCTGGCGCCGTCGGGGTCCCGGCAGAGCAGGTCGACCGGGCCGATGCCGGTCTCGTACTCGCGGCGCACCAGGGTGAGGCCCTCCTGGATCGCGTCCGGCCGGTCGGCGAGCAGGACCTGCAGGTGCGCCTCGACGCCGTCCTTGCGCAGGCCGGGGTCCACGCCGAGCTCGTGCGAGGAGTCGTGCAGGATCTCCTCGATGGTGATGACGAGCTGCTCGTCCGCGCGGTTGGTCACCCGCCAGACGCCGTCCGCCTCGGCTATCACGCAGGGCGGGCTCATCCAGTTCAGCGGCTTGTAGGCCCGCCCGTCCGCGTGGATGGACACCGACCCGTCAGCCTTCACCAGCAGCAGGCGGACGGCGCTGGGCAGGTGTGCCGTCAGCCGGCCCACATAGTCGACGCTGCACCGAGCTATCACAAGACGCACGGTTGCGCACCTTACCGCGTATCAGCCCTGGACCGCGTATCAGCCCTGGAAGGGTGCCGAGGGACCCTCGCCAGCCAGGCCAGCGTTTCGGTTTCGCGGGAATCGAGTGGACGTGGCGGCGGCTCAGCGCTGCTCGGGCGGCTGCTCGGGCGGCTGGGGA
>NZ_CAKKTL010000012.1:1035-24658 GCF_920664355.1 Protofrankia sp. CiP1_Cm_nod2 | reverse complement strand
TCCCGGGCGTTCTCGTGGGCGGCTGTCAGCTCCCAGCGGGTCAGCTGTGGCAGCGCCCACCACAGCGCGACGAAGAACGCCGCGGTCGCCGAGCAGATCAGGACGGTGGCGAGCGGGCCCATCAGCACGTCGACGACGAGCAGGACGGCGCCGTTGATCCCCGCGCCCAGCATGGCCAGCCCGGCCAGCGCCATGGTGTTGGCCGCGGCGACCAGCCGGGCGCGGGCGCCCCGGCGGAACATGATCCGGTGGTAGGCCACCGGGCCGATCAGCAGTGCGGACGCGGCGGCGACCACCAGCAGCGTGGCCAGGTAGAGCGCCCGCTGGAAGTCGGTGACCTGGTCCCAGCGCTGGGTGAAGGGGAGGGTCAGCAGGAAGGCGAAGAGGATCTGCACACCGGTCTGCGCCACCCGGATCTCCTGAAGCAGTTCGCTCCAGTTCCGGTCCAGCCGCCTGGCCCGCGGCTCCGGAGCATCCTCCAGCGGGACGTCCTCCCATGGCGCACTGTTCCGCGGGGCACCGTTCCGCGGGGCACTGTTCCGCGGGGCGGCGCCCGGCGGGGCGCTGTCTTGTGGAGGGTCCGGGCGAGGGGGCATCGCCGGCCGTCTAGGTCAGGGGGAGGACGCGGCTGGCGGGCCGCTCCCCCGGGCGGCGGCCCTTCCGCCGGTCCGCCCGGCTGTTTCCGCGGCGGCGCCCCCGGCGGCCTTATCGCTGCTCTTCCCGCCACTGCCGTCGGCGGCGGCCTTCGTCTCGGCGGCCCGCCGGGCGGCGACAAGGCCGTCGAGCAGGCGCGTCCGGTCGGCGTAACGCCGCCGGTAACGGTCCGCCTGCTCCGCGGGCAGCCTGATCAGCCGCGTCGGGTCGCTGTTGTCGGCCATGTCCGCCCGCTTCACGGCGACGGCGAGATCGTCGGCGGCGACCCGGGCAAGGTAGTCCTCCACCGGCTCCCCCGGGCGGTGGCTGAGCGCGTCGACCGCCGCCACGACCGCGGGCGGGTAACCGAGCGCAGCGAGATCGTCCAGGGTGATCGCGGAGTCCTCGACGACGTCGTGGAGCACCGCCGTCATCTGCGCGTGCTCGTGGTCGGCCCCGGCGCCGTCCGCGATGGCGGCAACCGCCCGCATGACCCGCAGCGGATGGCCGATGTACTCCTCGCCGATCTTGTCAAGCTGGCCGGTATGGGCTCGGGTGGCCAGGGCCACCGCGTCGTCCAGGGACGGAGTGTCGGGGACCATTCTGGGCACGCTACGCGCCCGCCGGCCACCTCGCACATCGGTCCCGGGCCGGCGAAACATCTCTCACCAGGCCTTTGATGCTCTCACCAGGCATCAGCTACTTTCCGCGACGACTACTCTCCGCGAAATCGGCGTCTCGGAGTCCAACCGGGTTAGATGGTGGGCTGTGGTCGGCCCAGGCCGCCAGCGGCCCGGATGACGTCGACCACGCTGTCCATGATCTCGGTGAGGCCGTAGTCCTTCGGCGTGTACACCGCGGCGACGCCGAGGGCCTTCAGCCGCTCGGCGTCCGCCGGCGGGATGATGCCGCCGACGACCACTGGCACCTCCCCGACGCCGGCCTCGCGCAGCCCGTCGAGCACCACCGGCACCAGCTCCATGTGCGAGCCGGAGAGCACCGACAGGCCCACGACATGGACGTCCTCCTCCACGGCGGCGGCGACGATCTGCGCGGGTGTGAGCCGGATGCCCTGGTAGACCACTTCGAAACCGGCGTCCCGGGCGCGCACGGCGATCTGTTCGGCGCCGTTGGAGTGCCCGTCGAGGCCGGGTTTGCCGACGAGGAACTTCAGCCGGCGCCCGAGCTCCTTCCCGGTCGCGACGACCCGTTCCCGCACGTCGGTGAGCTGCTGGCCGCCCGCGTGCACCGAGGACGCGGCGGACACCCCGGTGGGGGCCCGGTACTCGCCGAACACCTCCCGCAGGGCACCAGCCCACTCACCGGTGGTGACGCCGACGCGGGCGCAGGCGAGGGTGGCCGGCATCAGGTTCGCGTCGGTCTTCGCCGTGTCCCGCAGGTTCTGCAGGGCCTCGTCGACGGCACGCGCGTCGCGGCCGGCCCGCCAGGCCGCGATGTCGGCGCGGGCGGCCTCCTCCACGGCCGGGTCCACCGTCTGGATGGCCGTGGTCAGGTCGGCGAGCAGCGGGTTCGGCTCGGTGGTGGTGAAGGCGTTGACGCCCACCACCACGTCCTCGCCCGACTCGATGCGCACCCGGCGGGCCGCGTGCGAACGGACGAGCTCGGACTTCATGTAGCCGCTCTCGACCGCGGCGACCGCGCCGCCCATGGCCTGCACCCGGTCGATCTCGGCCTGGGCGGCCTCGGCGAGCTCGGCCACCCGGCGCTCCACGACGACGGAGCCCTCGAACAGGTCGGGGTACTCCAGCAGGTCGGTCTCGTGGGCGAGGATCTGCTGGATGCGCAGGGACCACTGCTGGTCCCAGGGCCGGGGCAGGCCGAGCGCCTCGTTCCAGGCCGGCAGCTGCAGCGCCCGGCAGCGGGCGTCCTTCGACAGTGTCACGCCGAGGGCTTCCAGCACGATCCGGATGACGTTGTTCTCCGGCTGCGCCTCGGTCAGGCCGAGGGAGTTGACCTGGACGCCGTAGCGGAACCGCCGGTGCCGCGGGTCCTCGACGCCGTAGCGGGTCCGCAGCAGGGTGTCCCACAGCCGCGTGAACGCCCGCATCTTGCACAGCTCCTCGACGAAGCGGACGCCGGCGTTGACGAAGAAGGAGATCCGGGCGCACACCTCACCGGTGCGTTCCGCCGGCACCTGCCCGGAGGCGGCCACGGCGTCGAGCACGGCGATGGCCGTGCACATCGAGTAGGCGATCTCCTGGACGGGGGTGGCGCCCGCCTCCTGCAGGTGGTAGCTGCAGATGTTGATCGGGTTCCATCGGGGGATCTCGGTCACCGAGTAGGCGATCATGTCCGTGATCAGCCGCAGCGACGGCGCGGGCGGGAACACGTACGTCCCGCGGGAGAGGTACTCCTTGATGATGTCGTTCTGGGTGGTGCCGGCGAGCGCGGCGACGTCCGCGCCCTGCTCCTGCGCGACGACCTGGTAGAGCGCGAGCAGCCACATGGCCGTCGCGTTGATCGTCATCGAGGTGTTCATCCGGCCCAGCGGGATGTCGTGGAACAGCGCGCGCATGTCGCCGATGTGGGCGATCGGCACGCCGACCTTGCCCACCTCGCCGCGGGCGAGCTCGTGGTCGGGGTCGTAGCCGGTCTGGGTCGGCAGATCGAAGGCGACCGAAAGGCCGGTCTGCCCCTTGGCCAGGTTCCGGCGGTAGAGGGCGTTGGTCTCGGCCGGGCTGGAGTGCCCCGCGTAGGTCCGGATGATCCATGGCCGGTCCCGCTGGGGACGAGCCTGCTCGGAGAGGTCCTGCCGTGCCGCATCCGCCATCGCCGCACCCGTTCCCGAAGGGATTGTCGGACGTCCAGCAGCGTACCGGCGCGGGCCGTCAGCCGCCCGAACAGAGCGGCGGGCGCCCCTGCCACACGGTGAACAGGCCGGTGGGCAGGCCGTCGCAGGCGCTGGGGCCCTGCGCGACCCGCTTCCACGGGCCGTCGCTCGTCCGCTTCCACACCTGCGGGTTCGGCGGGGCCGGGGTGACGCCCGCGACCTGCGCCAGGCCCACGGCCCAGTACTCGTCGGCGGCGCTGTCGACGCCCTCGACGGCCCCGTAGAAGAGCTTTCCCTGCGGTATGACGACGTCGTCGGTGGCCACCCCCGCGACGCCGCCCTCCCGCAGGGCGTACGCGAGGCTCGCGCTGAAGGCCCGTCTGTCCACCGGCCGCACCCGCATCTGGTGGGCCGTGCCCGGCTGCCGGCCGCCCTCCCAGGCGGACGGCTCCAGCGGCGGCCGCACCTCGGCCGGGGGCGCGGCGGTGGGCGCCGGCCGGGGGGCGGGTGTCTTCGCCGGTGCCGTGGCCAGGCCGATGGCCACCCCCAGACCGACCGCGGCGGCGAACGCGCCCGCGATGACCAGCGGGCGGCGCGGGTCAGTGGGCCGGCCACCGCCCGCGCGGTACGCGGGACCATCCGCTGGGTTCAGCCGCTGCGCATCGACGTCGAGCATGTTCCTCCCCGGCCGGCTCCATCATCCCATGGTGCACGGCCACGCCCCGGAACCGGGGCTCCGCGCCGTCCACGCTGGTCGGCCACAGCCCACCACACCGGCCGGCCCGGCGTGCCGGCCGGTCGCCGCGTAGCGGCCGGTCACCGCGGATCAGGCATGACCGACGTGGGATCAGGCATGACCAACATGGAACAGGTCGGCGTCCTCGACCTGGAGGAAACGTCCGAGGCGGTTCGCCGACAGCAGCCGGCCCAGATCGTCGGGTACGTCCACGAGCACCATCGACCGCCCGGAACGCCGGGCCCGCCGTACCCCGCCGAGCAGCACGCCGAGCGCCGCCTGATCGGCGAGCTCCAGACCGGCCACGTTCACCCGCAGCCGCCCCCGGCCGCAGTCGATCGCGGTGTGCAGGCGCATCCGCAGATCACCGACCGTCCGCACGTCGACCCGGCCGTGCAGGCGCACGGTCTGCAGCTCCCTGCCACTGTCGTTGCGAAACGTCACGTTCTTGCCCATCAGGCCTCCCGTCCCCCCGTCCCCCCTGATCCACGCCCTGACCGCTCGGGCATCCGCAGGCACCCGGAGGGTGGTCAGGGCATGCCTGGCGATCAGAGGCTGTCGGACGTGGCCGGCCGCGTAGCCGGCCGACGGTTTCCATGCCCTCCGTTCCGATCCGTGGCGCACCAGCGGCGAAGCGTGTGACGCCTCGTCCGTAATGCCAGTATCCATGGTCGCAGAGTGGCCGTTCAGATGGGCTGATGTGCACGGCGGCGGGCCTGTCACACACCGGGCCACCACAGCGTGACGGGAAGATAAACACGCGATACGAACAACTATAACGCTATGTTTAGCCAAGATTACGCTTACGACTGCGACGCGACCCACGCGCGAACGCCTGCGCACGGCCGGCGGCACTGAGACGATGAAGACCGTCCGGCCCGCCGGCCCGGACAGCCGGGAGGTGACGGTGCCACTGAACAGCCTGCACTACACGATCGGTCCGGCCATCGCCGTCGCCGCCACCGCCGTACTCGTGGCGGTGTGCAGATGGGTCTTCACACCGACCCGGACGCGCGGCAACCCGGACACCCCCTTCCAGCACGCCGACTTCGGCATGCTGGTGCCCGTGGCCACGCTGCGCACACCGTCGGACGCGGACCGGCTGCGCCAGCTCCTGCGCCAGCACGGGATCCGGTCGACCTCGGGCGCGGCCGCGCTCGGCCCGGTCCAGGTGAACACCGACGGGAAGCTGCGACGTCACCACACCCCGGCCTGGCATGTCATGGTGTTTCCCGAGGACTCCCTGCGGGCCCGGGCGGTGGTGGCCGGCACGGAACGAGACTGGGCCTGACCGACGGGACCGAGACGGCCCTCAGCGGTCACCCCGCTCAGTGGCCGTCCCGCTCAGTGGCCGTCCCGCCGTCCCGCCGTGCGGCCGGCTCGCCACGCGGCTCCCGCCGGATGTCCGCGCCGAGCAGGCGCAGCTGCTCGACGAAGGCGGCGTAGCCGCGGTCGATGTGGTGGACCTCGCTGACGCTGGTGGTCCCCTCGGCCACCAGGCCGGCCAGCACGAGCCCGGCACCCGCCCGCACGTCCGAGGCCACCACGTGCGTGCCGACCAGGCGGCCGCCGCGGCGCACCACGACATGGTGGCCGTCGGTGCGCAGTTGCGCGCCGAGCTTGCTCAGCTCGCGGCAGAACACGAAGCGGCTGTCGAAGACGTTCTCGGTGATCAGGGAGACACCCTCGCTGACCGCCTCCAGGGCGATGGTCTGCGGCAGGAGATCCGTCGGGAAGCCCGGGTAGGGCAGGGTCACCACGTCGATCGAACGCGGCGGGCGCTCCGCGGTGACCCGGAAGCCGTCCGGCCGGGTGTCCACGGTGGCGCCGGCCGTCGTCAGCTTGTCGAGCACGATCTCCAGATGGTCGGCGCGGCCGCCCCGGATCATCACGTCGCCGCCGGTCATCAGCGCGCCGATGGCGAACGTGCCGGCGACGATCCGGTCCGCGACGGTGTCGTGCGTGGCCGGCCGCAGCTCGTCGACCCCCTCGATGACCAGCGTGGACGTGCCCGCGCCGTCGAGACGCGCGCCCATGGAGACCAGCATCGCGCACAGATCGGCGATCTCGGGCTCCCGGGCGGCGTTGTCGATCACCGTGGTGCCCTTGGCGAGCACCCCGGCCATCAGCAGGTTCTCGGTGGCGCCGACGCTGGGGAAGTCCAGCCAGATCGACGCCCCCTGC
This sequence comes from Protofrankia sp. CiP1_Cm_nod2, assembly GCF_920664355.1. Taxonomy (NCBI): domain Bacteria; kingdom Bacillati; phylum Actinomycetota; class Actinomycetes; order Frankiales; family Frankiaceae; genus Protofrankia; species Protofrankia sp. CiP1_Cm_nod2. The sequence continues at coordinate 18,314 of NZ_CAKKTL010000012.1, read as the reverse complement.
AGCCGGCCGGACGAACGGGCCACCAGGATCCCGGACTCGACGTCCACCATGGCACCGAGCTTGGCCAGCCCGCTGACGTGCATGTCGAGCGCGCGCGCGCCGATGGCGTCCCCGCCGGGAAGCGCCACCCGCGCCTCACCGCACCGGGCGACCAACGGCCCGAGCACCACCACCGACGCCCGGATCCGGCGGACGAGATCGCTGTCGGCCGCGGCGACGGGCCGCTCCGGCACGTCGATCGACAGTGAGCCCCCGACGACGTCCCGCTCGACGGTCGCCCCGAGCGCGCGCAGGACGTCGGCCATGACGGTCACGTCAAGAATGCCGGGTACCGAGCGAAGGGTCGTGCGGCCGTATGCCAGCAGGCTCGCGGCCATCAGCTTGAGCACGGAGTTCTTCGCTCCCGGGACATCCACCTCGCCGACCAGTTGACAGCCGCCCGTGGCGACGAACCGTTCCACAGAAGTCGATGGTAGGGCCTTGTCGGCCGCTGTCCGGGGCCGGCCCACCGGCACGCCAAGGCCAACTCGGCACCCGGCCGGCCCACCCTGCCCGTCCCGCCGGGGCCAGCCCGCCGGCCCGTGAGAAAAGCCCCGCCCGCCCGCGCCCCACCGCGGAAATCCCGTGACCGCCATTCCCGTACCGGGCGTTTTCGCCATGGGGAAAAATTCGTTCAAATACCGATAAAGGACGCGGGATGCCCGCCCGGCGCGGGGACGAACCACCAGCCCGGCATGATCGGATGCCGCTGGTCAGCGGCTCGGAGGGCGGCGCGGAATCCACTCGGCGCGCCCCGCGCCCCTCCCGGAAAACCCGCGGTCACAGCCGCTCGCGCGCCTGCGCAGCGGTGGAGCGCCTACAGTGTGGCGACATGGCCATCCACCTGACCCGGATCTACACGCGGACCGGGGACGACGGCACGACCGCGCTCGGCGACACCTCCCGGGTCCGCAAGACCGACCCGCGGCTGGCCGCGTACGCGGACGTGGACGAGACGAACTCCGCCATCGGCGTGGCGCTGGCCCTCGGCGCCCTGCCCGAGGACGTCCGGGCGGTGCTGGCCCAGGTGCAGAACGACCTGTTCGACCTCGGCGCCGACCTGTGCACGCCGGTCGCGGACAACCCGTCGTTCCCCCCGCTGCGGGTGAGCCAGGCCTACATCGACCGCCTTGAGGAAGCCTGCGACCGGTACAACGAGAACCTGCCCAAGCTGAACTCGTTCATCCTGCCGGGCGGCTCACCCGGCGCGGCCCTGCTGCATGTCGCGCGGACGGTGGCCCGCCGTGCGGAACGCTCGGCCTGGGCCCTGCTGGCGGACGACCCGGACCGCACCAGCCCCCTGCCCGTCCGCTATCTCAACCGCCTTTCCGACCTGCTGTTCATCCTTTCCCGGGTCGCCAACCCCGGCGGCGACGTCCTCTGGCAGCCCGGCGCGGGCCGCTGACAACCCAACAGCCGACAACGCAACAAAGGCCGGTGGTGACGTGGTTGTGGTTCTCCGCGTCGCCACCGGCCTTCTCGCTGCCGCTGGTCCGGGTCAGGTGGTGGGGGCCGACAGGGTCGCGTGCTCGGCGAGAATGCTCACGCCCTGGTCGGTCACGGACAGAAAACCGCCGTCGACGGCGACGGTCAGGGTCTCGCTACCGATTTTGACCCGCACCTCACCGCCCTGGACGAGAACTCCGAGCAACGGGACGTGCCTGGGCAGCACCCCGATCTCACCCTCCGTGGTCCGGGCGATGACCATGTCGGCATCCCCTGACCACACCTCCCGCTCCGGCGAGACGATCGCTACCCGTATCGGCATCGCGCTGCCGTCCTTCCTGCCGTCACATCATTCACGTCAGAGGAGTTCCTTGGCTTTCTTCTCGGCGTCCTCGATACCGCCGCACATGAAGAACGCCTGCTCGGGGAGGTGGTCGTAGTCGCCTTCGGTCAGCTTCTTGAAGGATTTGATCGTGTCCTCGAGCGGGACGAAGGTGCCCGGGATACCGGTGAACTGCTCGGCCACGAAGAACGGCTGCGACAGGAAGCGCTGGATGCGCCGCGCCCGGTTGACGAGAATCTTGTCCTCCTCGGACAGTTCGTCGATACCGAGAATGGCGATGATGTCCTGCAGGTCCTTGTAGCGCTGCAGGATGCGCTGCACCTCGCGGGCGACGTCGTAGTGCTCCTGCCCGAGGTAGCGGGCGTCGAGGATGCGGGAGCTGGAGTCCAGCGGGTCGACGGCGGGGTAGATCCCCAGGTCGGAGATGGCCCGCGAGAGCACCGTGGTGGCGTCGAGGTGGGTGAAGGTGGTGTGCGGCGCCGGGTCGGTGATGTCGTCCGCGGGGACGTAGATCGCCTGGAGCGAGGTGATCGAGTGGCCACGCGTCGAGGTGATCCGCTCCTGCAGGACGCCCATCTCGTCAGCCAGCGTCGGCTGGTAGCCCACCGCGCTCGGCATCCGTCCGAGCAGGGTGGAGACCTCCGAGCCGGCCTGGGTGAACCGGAAGATGTTGTCGATGAACAGCAGCACGTCCTGCTTCTGGACGTCGCGGAAGTACTCCGCCATGGTCAGCGCCGCGAGCGCGATCCGCAGCCGGGTGCCGGGTGGCTCGTCCATCTGGCCGAAGACCAGTGCCGTGTCGTCGATGACGCCGGCCTCGGTCATCTCCAGGAACAGGTCGTTGCCCTCACGGGTGCGCTCCCCCACCCCGGCGAACACCGAGACACCGCTGAACTGCTTGGCAACCCGGTTGATCATTTCCTGGATGACGACCGTCTTGCCCACACCGGCGCCGCCGAACAGGCCGATCTTCCCACCGCGGACGTAGGGCGCCAGCAGGTCGATGACCTTGATCCCGGTCGGGAACATCTCCGTCTTCGACTCGAGCTGGTCGAAGGCGGGCGCCGTGGCGTGGATCGACCGGCGTACGTCGGTGTCGACGCTGGGGACGTCCAGCGGCTCGCCGAGCACGTTGAACACGTGCCCTCGGGTGGCGTTGCCGACAGGGACGGTGATCGGCGAACCGGTGTCCCGGACAGGCGCCCCACGGACCAGACCGTCGGTCTGCTGCATGGAGATCGTCCGTACGGTGTTCTCACCGATGTGCTGCGCGACCTCAAGGGTGAGGGTCGCGGTCTGTCCGTTGATGGTGCGGTCGACGCGCAGCGCGCGGTAGATCTCGGGGATCTCCTCGGGTGCGAACTCCACATCGACGACCGGGCCGATTACACGGGCGACCCGGCCGATCCCAGGGGCCTTGCCCTCCGCCGCGGCGGGCGAGGTGGTGGTGACGGTCATGGCGTCCTCAGTTCCACTTGTGCCCTGCGGCTACCGGCCGTTACCTGAAGGATGCCAGCAGCTTTGGGCGGTTTCACTTGTGCCCCGAAGTCACCGGCCACTCCGTGTGGATGCCCGCAACATCAGGTTTTGTTGATCTTTTTGGTTGTGATGATCGTCGGTGCCGGTGCTTCCCTCGGGACCCGTCCACACGAGAGGCATGGCCGCGCCGCCTTCAAGTTCCGTTGTGCCTCCGGCCGCGCGGCAGACGTCATCGCGCCGCTCCCGGCCAGGCTTCCTCCCCTGGCCTGAAGGCGGTGCGACGAGCAGAGCGTCGCACCGCCTTCAGCCTATGAGGCCTGAGCGAGCGCGTTGGCGCCTCCGACGATCTCCGATATCTCCTGCGTGATCGCGTCCTGGCGGGCGGCGTTGGCCCGCCGGGTGTAGGTCTTGATCAGCTCGCCGGCGTTGTCGGTCGCGGACTTCATCGCCCGCTGCCGCGCCGCCGACTCGGATGCCGCGGATTCCAGCAGGGACGCGTACAGCCGGCTTTCGACGTATCGCGGCAGCAGCGCGTCCAGGACGCCTTCGGCGGACGGCTCGAACTCGTACTGCGGGAGCGGGCCACCGGGCGGGGGCTCGGTGGTCTTCTCCAGCACCAGCGGAAGGATGCGGTGAGCAGCCGGCCGTTGCGTCAGCGTGTTCACGTACTCGGTGAAGACCAGGTGGATCTCGTCCACGCCACCGGCCTCACTCGACGCGACGAACCGCGCGATGAGCGCGTCGGCGACTTCCTTGGCGTTGTCGTAACCGGGCTGCTCGGAGAAGCCGGTGAACTCCCCGGCCAGCTCCCTGCCACGGAACCGGTAGTAGGTGACGGCCTTGCGGCCGACCGCGTACAGGACCGTTTCCTTGCCCTCGGCGCGCAGCAACTCCAGCAGCTCACCGGTGCGACGCAGCACATTGGCGTTGTAGCCGCCGGCGAGGCCACGGTCACTGGTGATCACGAGAACCGCCGCGCGGCGAGCCTCGGCGTGCTCGGTCGTCAGCGGGTGGCGGACCGTGGTCTGCGACGCGACCGCGGAGATCACCCGGGTGATCTCGTCCGCGTACGGCCGGGACGCGGCCACCCTGGCCTTGGCCTTGACGATCCGGGACGCCGCGATGAGCTCCATCGCCCGAGTGATCTTCTTGGTCGACTGCACCGACCGGATGCGGCGCCGGTATTCACGGAGCTGGCCGGCCATGGCTTAGTCCTCGTCCCGCGGCTGCGACCGGTGCACCTTGATCGACTCCTGCTCCACCTCGGAGGGGTCGAGGGTGTCCGGCACCGGATCGTTGATCAGAGGCTGACCGCCGGAGAGCGCGAACTCGGTCTTGAACTTCGCGATCAGACGCTCGAGCGCGGCGAGGGTGTCGTCGTCGAGCTTGCCGGTCTCGCGGATCGTCTTGAACAGCCCCGGCCGGGCCCGGTCGATGAACTCGAGGAACTCGCTCTCGAACCGGCGGATGTCAGCGATCTGCACCTCGTCGAGGTGGCCGGTCGTCCCCGCCCAGATCGAGACGACCTCGCGCTCGACCGAGAACGGCTGGAACTGCGGCTGCTTGAGCAGCTCGACCAGGCGCGCGCCCCGGTCGAGCTGGGCGCGTGACGCCTTGTCCAGGTCGGAGCCGAAGGCCGAGAACGCCTCCAGCTCACGGTACTGGGCAAGGTCGAGACGCAGCCGGCCGGCGACGGACTTCATCGCCTTGACCTGGGCGCTGCCACCCACCCGGGAGACCGAGGTGCCGACGTTGATGGCCGGCCGGACACCCTGGTTGAACAGGTCGGTCTCGAGGAAGATCTGCCCGTCGGTGATGGAGATGACGTTCGTCGGGATGTAGGCGGAGATGTCGTTGCCCTTGGTCTCGATGATCGGCAGACCGGTCAGCGACCCGCCGCCGAGCTCGTTCGAGAGCTTCGCGCAGCGCTCGAGCAGCCGGGAGTGCAGGTAGAAGACGTCGCCGGGGTAGGCCTCACGGCCCGGCGGGCGGCGCAGCAGCAGCGAGATGGCCCGGTAGGCCTCGGCCTGCTTGGACAGGTCGTCGAAGACGATCAGGCCATGCTGGCCGTTGTACATCCAGTGCTGGCCGATCGCGGAACCGGTGTAGGGCGCGAGGTACTTGAAACCGGCCGGCTGGTCGGCGGGAGCGGCGACAATGGTCGTGTAGGCCAGCGCGCCGGTCTCCTCCAGGGTGTTCAGAACGTCCCGGATCGTCGACTTCTTCTGGCCGATTGCCACATAGACGCACTTGACCTGGAGCTTCGGGTCCCCGGTCGCCCAGTTCTCGCGCTGGTTGATGATCGTGTCGAGGGCGACCGAGCTCTTGCCGGTCTGCCGGTCGCCGATGATGAGCTGGCGCTGGCCACGCCCGATGGCGGTCATCGCGTCGATGGCCTTGATGCCGGTCTGCAACGGCTCCTTGACCGGCTGGCGCTGCACGACCGTGGGCGCCTGCAGCTCAAGGGCCCGGGTCTCGGTCGAGACGATCTCCCCGAGGCCGTCGATCGGGCGGCCGAGGGGGTCGACGACCCGGCCGAGGAAGCCGTCCCCGACCGGGACGGAGAGGATCTCGCCGGTGCGGCGGACCTCCTGGCCCTCCTCGATGTGCTCGGACTCACCCAGCAGAACGCAGCCGATCTCGCCCACGTCCAGGTTGAGCGCGAGGCCGAGCACCCCGCCGTGGAACTCCAGCAGCTCGTTGGTCATGGCGTGCGGCAGGCCCTCGACCCGCGCGATGCCGTCGCCCGCGACGACGACCCGGCCGACCTCCTCGCGCTCTCCGGCTGATGCCTGGTAGGAGTCGACGTAGTCCCGGAGGGCGGCGCGGATTTCCTCCGGTCGGATGGAGAGCTCAGTCATCGCTTTGGTCCTTCAACAAATGGTGCGGGCACGTCCCGCAGATCGGGCGGCGAGATCTGGATGTCCACGGGAGCGCCCTACCTCAGCAGTCGCCGGCGTGCGTCGGTGAGGCGGCGCAGGACACTGCCATCGACCACCTCGTCACCGACCCGCACGACGACGCCCCCGAGAACAGCGGGGTCGATGTCCACCTGGAGCTGCACGTCACGGCCAAAATAACGGCTGATCGCCGTCCGCAGCCGGTAGATCTGGTCGCCCGCGAGCGGGACGGCGCTCAGCACCACCGCGACCAGACGGTTACGCCGGGCCGCGGCGATCGTGGTGAGCTGCTCGAGCCTGCGCTCGAGGTCGCCATGGTAACGTTCGGTAACCGCACGCTGGATGAGCCGGACGGTCACGGGGTGGGCCTTGCCGTCCAGCAGCCTGGCCACCAGCGCCTGCTTGGCCGATGCCGGGGCGGCCGGGGCGCTCAGCGCCAGCGACAGCTCCGGCGTCCGGTTGAGCAGCCGGCCGAAGCGGAACAGCTCGTCCTCGACGTCGTCCAGGACGTTGTTGCGCTGCGCCTGCGCGAGCAGGACCTCGACGGCGAGCTCGGCCAACGCCTGCTGGAGGTCCAGCGGCCGAGCCCAGCGCCCGGCCGCCGCGACCTGCACGATCTCCAGTGCCGTTGGCGAGATCTTCGAGCCGAACAGCCTGGCCGCGAGCTCGGAACGGGCCGATCCGGGCATGCCCGGATCGGTCAGCGCGCGGCGGACGACCAGCTCGCGGTCGAGCAGGTCCACCACCCCGTCGAGGTCGTCCGCGAGCCGGGCGAGGTTGGGGGCGGGCCGCGAGCCGGTCGCGGTACCCGGCGGCGGGAGCGCGGTCAGCTCGTCGAGCCGAGCCCGCGCCACCGCCAGTGAACGACGGCTGGATCCGTCCACGGCTCAGCCTCCCGGGCCGGCCGGCGCCGGGACCGTCGTGCCGTCCGCCGGATGCTCCAGCCCGGCGATGAAGTCGTCGATGAGCTGCCGCTGACGGTCGTCCCGCTGCAGCTCGTGACCGACGATCTTGGTGGCGAGCTCAAGTGCGATCTCGCCGATCTCGCGCCGGATCTGGGCGACGACCTGGGCCCGCTCGGCGGCGAGCTGTGCCTCGCCACGGGCCTTGATCTCGGCGACCTCCTCGCCGGCCTGCGCGCGCAGCGAGTCGAGAATTTGCTGCCCCTGCTCACGGGCGTCCTGGCGGATGCGCCCCGCCTCGTCCTGGGCCTCGGCGAGCTGCCGGCGGTAGGACAGCAGCAGGTCCTCGGCATCCCGCTGGGTGCGCTCGGCGCGTGCCAGGCTGCCCTCGATACGGTCGCTGCGCTCGGCGTAGGTCCGCTTGATCTGCGGGTAGACCTTCCAGAAGAAGAAGGCCACCAGCAGGCCGAAGGCCAGGGTGCCGATGAGCAGCTCGTTCAGCGGCGGGACGAGGACGTTCTCGTCCGAGTGCCCGGCGCCCTCCTCGGCCGCGAGCAGCAGTGTCGTGATAGCCACGGTGTCTCCCCCGGCTTAGGGGAAGACGAACGGGACGACGAAACCGATCAGGGCGAGTGCTTCCGCAAGCGCGAATCCGATGATCATGTAACGGAAAGCGACCTGCTCGGCTTCTGGCTGCCGGGCGATGGCCTGTACGCCCAGCCCGAAGATAAGGCCGATACCGATGCCCGGCCCGATGGCCGCGAGGCCGTAGGCCACCGCGCCGAGAGAGCCGCTCACCTGGTCGGCAGCAGCAAGCACCACAGTGGTGTCTGCCATGTCATTATTCCTTTTCCAGTCGGGCACCGCGACCTGCCGCGGTGCTGATCGGGGTGTCCGAACCTTATGCGTGTGCCGCGGCGGACGCGCCGCTGACGGCGGGCACCTGGTCGGCCGGGTGCGAGCTGTCGTGCTCGTCCCCGTGCTCCTCAAGCGCGCCGCCGATGAAGGCGGCCGTGAGAATCGTGATGATGTACGCCTGCAGGAAGTCAATGATGAGCTCGAAGCCGGTCAGCACGATCGTCATGAGCAACGAGGCGACACCGAAGACGAAAGGTGGCTTCGGCAGCAGGTACTCCGCGCCGAGCGAGAACACCAGCAACAGGATGTGGCCGGCGAACATGTTCGCGAACAACCGGACCGCCAGCGTGAACGGGCGTACGACCAAGGTCGACAGCAGCTCGATCGGCCCGAGCAGCAGCTTGACCGGGAAGGGTGCCGACGGCGCCGGATTGACCATGTGGCCGAAATACGCCCGGGCGCCGGCGGTCCTGATACCGGCGTGGTTGAACAGCACGTAGGTGATGGCGGAGAGAACGATCGGAACCGCTATCCGCGAGGTCGGCGGGAACTGGGCGCCGGGGATGATCGCAAGCACATTGGAGATCAGCACGAAGCTGAACAGCACCACCAGGTAGGGCGTGTATGTCCGCCCCTTCTCCCCGATGACGTCCCGGGCGATCGAGATGTCGATGAAGTCGTAGATGGACTCACAGACGTTCTGCAGCCCGCGTGGCACAACCGTCGCGCGCCGGAAACCCAGCCAGAAGACCACACCGACGACGAGCGCGGCGAAGATCCCCAGAGCGGTCCCCTTGTTCAGGTAGAAGTCGACCGGCCCGAGATCGACGTCGAACCAGTGGGGTGTCTGGAACACCTCCTTGGTCGGGCCGTGGAAGCCCTCGTCCGCGAGGACCGGGGGGACCGGCACGACGTACACCTCCAAGATCGAAATACACTCTCACCAGCGGAAAAGAGACGCAGCCGTACCGGCGGCGGTATGGGCTCACCCTATCTGGTCCAAGCGGACAGCCATGCCCGGCGCGGGTCGCATCCCACTCGGGCACCTGGCATACCAGACATGACGATCACCGGACGCAGCCAGCCGCCAGGCACGACCATCTATCGATACCCTATGATCATGAACTGACAGGACCGCCAAGAGATACGACTCACACCGGATGTCAGCAAGCCAACACTCGACACTGGCGATACTATCCACACCCCGGCGCCATCGGCATCAAGTCCGGGCCGAGCAGAGGTTGCTCACTCGCCCGTTCACACAAACGGCACCCGAACGTTTCCTGTCGGCGCCCCAGGATGGACGCTACGGATCCATGTGATCACACAGCGCAGCAGTCCGCGCCTGCCCGGCGGGCCAAAGGACTATCGATCATGACCGGTGTACACCCGGGAAGCATCCGCACCGCCGGGCCCGGGGTCACTGGCGCCGCATCGCCCGATAGATCACAAGATAGATCGAGGCCCCCATCCCGACGACAACGCCCACCGGCAGGAAGACCGTGCCGATACCGGTGACACGGTCGATCCCGTAGCCGACCAGCCCCCAGAAGCCGGTACCGGCGAGCAGCGTGCCGAACGCGCTCCACATCTCGCCGGAGATCAGGCCGGGCCGGTACGGACGACGCGGCCCACCACCCGCGCCGGAGCTGTTTCCGGCGTCCCCGGGGGTGTGTTCGGCGTCGCTCACGTATTCAGGGTGTCACGTGGGGAGTCGCCCTGCCCGCGGAAGGTGTCCGGGTCGTAGAACGGGACCCGGGTGTGGGTGGCCACCCACAGCTCGGCACCGACCCAGCCGAGAACACCCACCAGGACGGCCCAGGAGAAGGCGATCAGGTCGACGTCCTCGGAGCCCTCCAGAGCCACCAGCAGAACACCCAGAATAATGACCTTTAGCAGATAGGTGCCCAGCGCCGCGGGCAGCACCATCGCCCGCATCCGGCGGGCGACAACGCTTATCGCGACCTTGCTCGCCGTGAAGAACAACCCGACAAGAGCAAGACCGGCGGCGACGGCGGCGAGCCCGTCCGCGCCACGGGCGAAGCCGGCGACCGGCAGCGCCGGGACCGCGACAGCGGCGAGCACCAGCAGACCGGTTCTGATCGTCCGTCCAGCGGCGGTGATCATGCGCGCCGCGCGGATCGTTGACCGGCCAGCAACAGCACCAGCAGCCCCGCGAGACCAAGGCCCACAACGGTGGCGAGGATCGGCAGCGGCTGCCGGGCAAAGGACGCGGCGACCCCGCCGAAACCGAGCAGCGCCGCCCAGAAGTACATGATGAGCACGGCCCGGACGTGGGATTTCCCGATTTCCAGCATCCGGTGGTGCAGATGCATCTTGTCCGGGGCGAACGGGGACCGGCCGGCCCTGGTCCGGCGGACCACCGCCAGCCCCAGGTCGATGAAGGGCACTGCGAGCACCGCCAACGGGATGGCCAACGGGATCAGGGACGGCAGGGAGCGGGACGGCCCAGCATATCCGCCATAGGCCACCTGGCCCGTCACCGAGATCATGGAGGCGGCGGAGAGCAGGCCGACCAGCATCGAGCCGGAGTCCCCCATGAACAGCCGCGCCGGGTTGAAGTTGTGCGGCAGGAAGCCGACGCACACACCGGCGGTGACGGCGGCCAGCAGCGCGGCCGGCGCGGCCCGGGAGAAGTGGTTGATAACGGCGACCTCGTAGGCGAAGTAGAACGTGGCGCCCGCCGCGATGGCCGCGACCCCGGCGGCAAGACCGTCCAGCCCGTCGATGAAGTTCATGGCGTTGACCAGGATCACCGTGGCGAGGATCGACAGCGGCACGGCCGTCTCCGGCCCGAGGCTGAAGGTCGTGTCACTGTCCGGGTTCACCGCGAAGGACCACTGGATGCCCAGCAGCACCATCACCCCGGCAGCCACGACCTGGCCCGCGAGCTTCGTCACCGGATCCAGCGGCCACCGGTCGTCCACCACGCCGAGCAGGCAGATCAGCGCGCCGGCGACCAGCACCGCGTGCGGCTCGGCCCAGTCCGCGGAGACCGCGGAGAGGAACGGGAGCTGGTCGGCGACGAGCAGCCCGGCGGCCAGCCCGGCGAGCATGGCCAGGCCGCCCAGCCGTGGCGTCGGCACGGCATGGACGTCACGGTCCCGGACACCGGCGACCGCGCCGATCCGGACCGCGAAGCACCGCGCGGCCGGCGTGCACAAAAATGTGATCGCCGCCGACACGGCGAAGACGAGCAGATACTCCCGCAATCTTCTGACGCACCCGCTTCTTACCGAGGGTAGACGGGGTGCCGGGCCGTCAGGGCGGTGACGCTGGCGGCCACGTCGGCGGCCGAGCCGGGGTCGCCGATGACACGGGCGATGAGCGCGGCGATGTCCTTCATCTCGCCCTCCTTCATGCCCTGGGTGGTCACCGCCGGGGTACCCACCCGGATCCCGGAGGAGACCGCGGGGGGCTGTGGGTCGTACGGGATCGCGTTCTTGTTCAGCGTGATGCGGGCGGCGTCGCAGCGGGCCTCCGCCTCCTTGCCGGTGACCCCGAGCGCGCGCAGGTCGAGCAGGGCGAGGTGGGTGTCGGTGCCGCCGGCGACCGGGCGCACCCCTTCGGCGGCGAGCGCGTCCGCGAGCGCCTGGGCGTTACGGATCACCTGCTGGGCGTAGTCCTGGTAGGCGGGGGTCGCGGCCTCCCGCAGGGCGACCGCCTTGGCCGCGACCGCATGCATGAGCGGGCCGCCCTGGCTGAAGGGGAAGACCGCCTTGTCGATGCGCTGGGCGAGCTCCTCCCGGCAGAGGATCATCCCGCCCCGCGGGCCGCGCAGCACCTTGTGGGTGGTGAAGCTGACGACGTCGGCGTAGGGCACCGGGCTCGGGATGGCCCCGCCCGCGACCAGGCCGATGAAGTGGGCGGCGTCCACCATCAGCCAGGCCCCGACCTCGTCCGCGATCGACCGGAAGGCGGCGAAGTCGATCAGCCGCGGGTAGGCGGTGGCGCCACAGATGATCATTTTGGGCTGGTGCTGGCGGGCGAGGTCGCGCACCTCGTCGTAGTCGATCAGCTCGGTGTCCTCGCGCACCCCGTACGCGGCGACGTTGAACCACTTGCCGCTGAAGTTGACCCGGCTACCGTGGGTGAGGTGACCGCCGTGCGGAAGGGACATCGCCAACACGGTGTCACCAGGCACCAGCAGCGCCGCGTACACCGCGAAGTTGGCCTGCGCCCCCGAATGCGGCTGCAGGTTGGCGTGCTCGGCGCCGAAGAGCTCCTTCGCCCGGGCGATACCGATCTCCTCCGCGCGGTCCACGACCTGGCATCCGCCGTAGTAGCGGCGGCCGGGGTATCCCTCGGCGTACTTGTTCGACAACGTCGACCCGAGGGCCGCCAGCACCGCCGGCGAGGTGAAGTTCTCGCTGGCGATGAGCTGGAGCCCGCCTCGCAGCCGGTCCAGTTCGTCCAGGAGGACACCGGCGATCTCGGGATCCTCGGCGTGGAGCTGGTCGAAGTCCGGGCCCCAGAACGGGGTGCTCATAAGCTGCCTCTCCTGCTGTGTCGGTTCACTGTGCTGCGTCAGTCCACCGCGGCGGGTACCCGAAGTGATGGGACGATCGCGCGCAGCGCCGCCAGGCCGACGGCGCCGACCCGCAGAACCCGCGGGACGTCATCGGTGCAGTCGACGATCGTCGAGGCGACGCCGAGCGCGCAGGGCCCGCCGTCCAGGTACACCTCGACGGAGTCGCCGAGCTGGGCGAGCGCGTCGTCGGCCGTGGTCGCCGGCGGCCGGCCGCTGATGTTGGCGCTGGACACCGCCATCGGGCCGGTCCGGCCGAGCAGCTCGATCGCCACCGGGTGCAGCGGCATCCGTACCGCGACCGTGCCCCGGGCGTCACCGAGATCCCAGGTCAGCGACGGCGCGTGCCGCACGATCAGGGTGAGCCCACCCGGCCAGAACGCCCGCACCAGGTCACGGACCTGCTGGGTCACCCGCTCCACCAGGCCGTCGAGGGTGCGCCACGAACCGATCAGCACGGGCACGGGCATCTCCGGCCCGCGGCCCTTGGCCGTGAGCAGGGCCTGGACCGCGACCTGGTCGAAGGCGTCGGCCCCGATGCCGTACAGCGTGTCGGTGGGTAACACCACCAGGCCGCCGTGCCGGACCGCGCGGGTGGCCGCCTCCAGGCCGCTCCCCCGTGTCTCGGGGTCCGTGCAGTCGTAGCGTCTGCTCACCGCTCCTCCCCTGCTGTCCCCTGGGCCGGGCCCGGCTTACTGCGGGCCCGGCGGGTCGCCGTGACGAACCGGTCCCGTCCGGTCAGGTCCTGATGGTCGTGGGCATCATCCCAGTGACCGTGCGCCCGCAGCAGGGCAGGGGCCGCCGAGCCGTGCCGGTCGGCATGCTCGATCACCAGCCGGCCACCGTCACGGAGCAGTTCGGCCGCCACCGCCGCGACGGCGCGCACGCCGGCCAGGCCGTCCGGCCCGGCCCACAGGGCGGCCGGCGGGTCGTGATCGTCGACCTCCGGCTCGAGCGTGCCCCGCTCGTCGTCGCCCAGGTACGGCGGGTTGCTCACCACCAGGTCGACCCGGCCGAGCAGGTCCGCCAGCACGTCGGTGACGGCCGGGACGCTCCGGACGCCCGGGACGCCCGGGGCGTCCGACGGGCCGGGCCGGGACGCGGCACCGCCGGACAGGTCGATCCCCACGTCGGCGTGGTGCACGGCCAGCACTCTTCCGGTGAGCACGACGTTACGCTTCGCCCACAGCAGCGCGTCCGGGTCGCTGTCGACGGCGTGCACCCGCGCGCCCGGCAGCTCGTCGGCGAGCGCGAGGGCGATCGCGCCGGAGCCGGTGCACAGGTCCACGCAGACCGGCCTGTCCCAGCCGGCCGCGCGGACGGTGTCGATGGCCTGGCCGACCACCGTCTCGGTCTCCGGCCGGGGCACGAACACACCCGGGCCGACGGCCAGGGTCAGATAGCGGAACCCGACCGTGCCCACCAGGTGCTGCAACGGCACCCTGGCGGCCCGGCGGGCCACCAGGTCGTGGAAGAGGCCGCGCTCGGCCGGGGTCATCGTGGCCGTCAGCGCCAGCCGCCAGCGGGGCTCGCCGGTGACGTGGGCGGCAAGCTGCTCCGCGTCCGCCCGGGGGCTGGCCACCCCGGCCGCGGACAGTACCGCGGCCGCCGCGTCGATCTCGGCCCGTGGGTCCGGGCCGGGCTCGGCGCCCGGGTGCGGGCCCGGCGGGTACGAGGCGCGCGAGGTGCGTGAGGTGTACGGGGCGTGAGGAGGGTGCGCCGCAGGTGTCTGTGCCCGAGCACCGGGCCGGGCCGGGCCGGGCGCGGCGGAGGTCACGTCGCCACCCCGACCGACAGCCTGGCCTGGAGGTCCGCCGCGACCAGCGCGTTGAGGACGTCGTCGAGCTCACCGTCGAGCACCTGGTCGAGGTTGTACGCCTTGTAACCGACCCGGTGGTCGCTGATCCGGTTCTCGGCGAAGTTGTAGGTACGGACGCGCTCGGAGCGGTCCACCGTGCGGACCTGGCTCGCCCGCGCCGCCGACGCCTCGGCCTGCGCCCGCTCACGGGCCGCCGACAGCAGCCGGGCCCGCAGGATGCGCAGGGCCGACTCCTTGTTCTGCAGCTGGCTCTTCTCGTTCTGGCAGGACACCACCAGCCCGCTGGGCAGGTGGGTGATCCGCACCGCCGAGTCCGTCGTGTTGACGCTCTGCCCACCGGGGCCGGAGGAGCGGTACACGTCGATCCGCAGGTCGTTGGGGTCGATGTCGACCTCGACCTCCGCCGCCTCGGGCAGCACCAGGACGCCGGCCGCCGAGGTGTGGACGCGCCCGGCCGACTCGGTGACCGGCACCCGCTGCACCCGGTGGACCCCGCCTTCGAAGCGCAGCCGCCCGAAGACTCCCTCGGAGCCCCCCCGGCCGGCCTTCACCGCCACGCTCACGTCCCGGTAGCCGCCGAGGTCGCTGGGGTTCGCGTCAAGGATCTCGGTCCGCCAGCCGCGGCGTTCGGCGTAGCGCAGGTACATCCGCAGCAGGTCGCCGGCGAACAGGGCCGACTCCTCACCGCCGGCGCCCGCCTTGATCTCCAGGATCGCGTCCCGGGCGTCGTCCGGGTCGGTGGGCACCAGATGGGCGCGCAGTCTGTTACGCAGTGTCTCCTGCTCGGCCTCCAGTTCCGCGACCTCCGCGCGGAACGAGGCGTCCTCGGCGGCGAGCTCGCGGGCCGTCGCCAGATCCGCGGCCACCCGGTCCAGCTCGCGGGCGGTCTCCACCGCCGGGGTCAGTTCCGCGTATCGGCGGCCGAGGCTGCGGGCCAGCGCCGGGTCGGCGTGTACCGACGGGTCGGCGAGCCGGCTCTCCAGCTCGGCGTGCTCGGTGAGCAGAGCGTCGAGCGGAGTGGTCATTTCGGGCGTCTCCTGGTTCTGGGGCGTTCGATCGGCGAGCGGCGCCGGGCGTCACGGGCCGGACAGCGCTGTTCCCGGGTGCTCTCAACGTCGAACTGTAAGCGTGGCTGGGCCGAGCCGCAGCCGGGACGGAACGCGCCCGTGCCATCACCGGTATGGCACGGGCGCGCGCTGTCCGGCCTCCGCGGCGTGCCGTCTGGCCGCCCGCCTGGCCGCGGAGTGCTATTTGGCCGTCGTGCCCGGCTTGTCACCGGGACGGCGGCGGCCGAAACGCCGTTCGAACTTCTCGACCCGGCCACCGACATCGAGAATCTTCTGCTTGCCGGTGTAGAACGGGTGGCACTGGGAGCAGACCTCCGCGTGGATCACACCGTCCGACTTGGTGCTACGGGTCGTGAACGTGGAGCCACAGGTACAGATGACCGTGGTCTCGTGGTACGTCGGGTGAATGTCAGCCCTCATGATCCTTCTTCCCGAAATGGCCGCCGGGTCGCCCTGTCCCCTGAACGAGGGCGTGAACCGGTGCCGGGTGTCGACACTCCAGTCTGCCAGAGCCGGGCGCGCCCTCGGGGCGGGCATCCCGCGGGGGTGTCACAGGGACCCTGGACGGTCCGCCTCGGCTCAGGTCCTGGCCCGGCTCAGTCCTGGCCCGGGGTGGTCTTCGCGATCTGCATCAGGAACTCGTAGTTCGTCCGCGTCTGCTTCAGCCTGTCCAGCAGAAGGTCCAGCGCCTGCTGGGACTCCAGGGTGTGCAGGACCCGACGCAGCTTGTGCATGATCACCAACTCGTCGGGTGCGAGGAGGATCTCCTCCCGACGGGTTCCGGAGGGGTTGACGTCGATCGCGGGGAAGACCCGCTTGTCAGCGATCTTACGGTCGAGCTTGAGCTCGGCGTTGCCAGTGCCCTTGAACTCCTCGAAGATCACTGTGTCCATCGTCGAGCCCGTCTCCACCAGCGCCGTGGCGATGATGGTCAACGAGCCGCCGTTCTCGATGTTCCGGGCGGCGCCGAGGAAGCGCTTCGGCGGGTAGAGCGCGGTGGAGTCCACACCACCGGAGAGAATCCGGCCGGATGCCGGCGCGGCCAGGTTGTACGCCCGGCCGAGACGGGTGATCGAGTCGAGCAGGACGACGACGTCCTCACCCAGTTCCACCAGCCGCTTGGCCCGCTCGATGGACAGTTCGGCGACGCTGGTGTGGTCGGACGGCGGCCGGTCGAACGTCGAGGCGATCACCTCGCCCTTGACCGACCGCTGCATGTCGGTCACCTCTTCGGGACGCTCGTCGACGAGGACGACCATCAGGTGGCATTCCGGGTTGTTCGTGGTGATCGCGTTCGCGATGGCCTGGAGCACCATCGTCTTGCCCGCCTTGGGCGGGCTGACGATCAGCGCGCGCTGGCCCTTGCCGAGCGGCATCACCAGGTCGATGACCCGGGTCGTCAGCAGCTGCGGCTCGGTCTCCAGGCGCAGCCGCTCCTGCGGGTAGAGCGGGGTGAGCTTGGTGAACTCGGGACGGCCGCGCGCCTCCTCCGGCTCCAGGCCGTTGACCGTGTCCAGCCGGACCAGCGCGTTGTACTTGTCCCGCCGCTGCTCGCCCTCCTGCGGCGCCCGGACCACCCCGGTGATCGCGTCACCGCGGCGCAGACCGTGCCGGCGGACCTGGGCCAGGCTCACGTAGACGTCGGTCGGGCCGGTCAGGTAGCCGCTGGTACGCACGAACGCGTAGTTGTCGAGGACGTCGAGGATGCCGGCGACCGGCACAAGCACGTCGTCCTCGCGGACCACCGGCTCCGACTCGGTGAAGCCGCCCTGGCGGCCACGGTTACGGCCACGCTCCCGGAAGCGGCCGCGGTTGCGCCGGTTCCCTCCAGCGAAGTCGTCGTCGCGGCTCGTCTCGCCCCGGTCGGGCTGGGCCCG
>NZ_CAKKTL010000012.1:0-600 GCF_920664355.1 Protofrankia sp. CiP1_Cm_nod2 | reverse complement strand
TCGGAAGAGCCACGCTCGGCCTGGCCACGCTCGGCCTGGCCACGGTCGGAAGAGCCACGGTCGGACTGGCCACGGTCGGAAGAGGCACGGTCGGAAGAGCCACGTCCCTGGCGGTCGCCGCTCGGGCGGTCGCCCTGCTGGCGCCCCTGGCGTTCACCGGACGCGGGACGCTCGGTCGGCGAACGGTCGCTATCCGACTGCTGACGGTCACGCCTGTCCTCGCGGGCCCGGGCGTTGCCGTTCTCCGACGGGCGGGGAAGGCTGGCCGTCTCGGCCGGCACGGCGACCACCGGCGCGTCCGTCACGCTGGGTATCGAAGGGGGGGGAGTGCTCTCCGCCACGGCGACGGGCTCGGCCGCGGCCGGTGCCACAACGGCTTCCGGCGTGCCGGCGGCCCGCGTGCGGCCGGCACCGCTCGTCGCCTCGGGGGCGGCCGCGGCGGCGGGCTGAGCCTGCCCGGGGCCAGGCAGGACGTCGGTCAGGCTCGTCTGCTCCGCCGGGGCTCTGGACGGGCTGCCCGACCCACGGGAGGCGGCCCGACGGCTGCGTCCACGCGTGGGCGCCTCGGCCGGCGCGCTCGTGCTCACGGCCGGTGCTGGC
>NZ_CAKKTL010000011.1:0-40953 GCF_920664355.1 Protofrankia sp. CiP1_Cm_nod2 | reverse complement strand
TCGACGAGCTGGGTGAGCAGCTCATCGAGCTCGAGGCGGGCAGCTGCCGGGAAGGCCAGCTCTCTCACCGACTCCGCGGACGGGTCACTCGGCAGGGACGCGGATGTGCCGGAATCCAGCGTGCCCGTGGAGATCTTCCCCGTCTCCTGGTCGTCCATACCTCAGACAGACTAACGGACGTACGCCAACACCGACGAGCCCCCCGGAGTGATCGATCCACGAATTCCGCGTCCCCGCGCGGGCGCCCTGCGCCTCTGTATTCCTTGCGGAGCGGCACCGGCGGTGCCCGCCTCCCGGATATTCGCACCGAACTGGCCGGACGCGTCGAATACCCGTTTTGTTATGATGTGACCAGCCGCCAGGAACCAGCCGGTGCCCCGGCGGGCAAGCCGGTGACATGCCCATGCGCTCCGTTCGGGCCAGGCCGGAGAACTGGTGGGAGAACTGGTGGGAGAACTGACGGAGAACCGGCACGAGGCTGCCCCCCGGGCCATCTGCCCGGACGCGGCGGTGACATTTTTCGGCATGGCGGTGACGGCGTTTTCCACCGGATAGACAGCCCCGTCCAGGCGCTGTGCCGGAGCGGTAATGACATCGGCCGCGTCACGGCCCACCGCGACCGCGATCTGGTCGTCCGCCACGCTGCCGCGAGAATGCCGCGCGACAACCGTGAAGAGGTCGTTCACGAGGGCGCCGGGATCTCTGCCGGGGATGCGTGCCAGCTCGTCGGCCAGCCGCCGGAAACCGAACTGGTTCCCGGCCGGGTCGCGCGCCTCGGTAATGCCGTCGCTGTAGGCGCACAGCACGTCCCCCGCAGCCAGGCGGGCCCGCTCTGTCCGCCACGTGCCACTCCCGCCGCCGCTGCCGGCGGGCAGGATGGTGGCGACGAGAGGCCCTGTCGGCGCCAGCGCCACGAGCCCCGCCCTTCCCGCTCCGTTTTTTCCATCCCCTCTTTTTCCATCCCCTCCCGCGCCCAAGCCGTCTCCGGCGGTCAGGGCCTCCCCTTCCGTACCCGGGTCCAGATCATCCGGGTCCAGATCATCCGGGTCCAGATCATCCGGATCCAGGGCACCCGGATCCACGTCGCCCACCCTCACGTCGCCCGCGCGCACGTCTCGCTCGCCGCCCGGACTCCGGATGATCACCGGTTGTGGGTGCCCGGCGTTGGCGTACTCGACAAGGCCGGTTTCACGATCCACTGTTGCGACGAACGCGGTCGCGAACATCTCACCGGTGTCACCGAGGCATCGCTGCGCCCACCGGACCGCCTCGCCCGGGGTGCTCCCGGTGAGCAGCGCGGCCGCGAGCAGCTGCTTGACCAGCAGCGCATGCACGCCGGCGACCGGGCCGTGCCCCGCCGCGTCCCCCACCGTGAACCCGAGACGGCCGTCGGGCAGCTCGAAGATGTCGTACCAGTCGCCGGCGAGCAGGCCCTCCGCCGGGATGATCCGGCTCGCGATCCGCATGCCCGGGATCTCGGCCACGGACGCGGCCAACGCGTCCCGCAGCGCCGTCACCGTCGGTCCCTGTTGGCCGATCGTGGCCAACACACGCAGACGCATCGCGTCCAGCCCCTCTCCGAGCTCGGCCAGTTCGGCCGGGCCGTCCCGCGGCACAGCCTGGTCGTAACCGCCACCGGCAAGTTCCCTGACCGCGCGCAGCAGCCCGCGGACCGGCGCGAGGACCGACCGCCGGACGCCGACGACCATCACGGCGACGACCAGGAAAACCAGGAACACGGCACCCAGCGCGCCGGCCAGCAGCTGCCACCCGGCCCCGTCGGCCTGAGCCGACAGCCGCGCCTGGTGGCGCAGAATCTCCTGCTGTATCGCGGCCAGCCGGGTACGCATGGCGTCAAGGCCCGAGTTTGTCGCGGCAGCCGCCTCCGCCGGATGAATGACCACCGTGTTCTCGGTACGAACGGCGGCCACCGCGGGATCCGCGTGCGAGCTCCAGGCCCCGTGCGCCTCCGTCACCTGCCGCACAAGGCCGGACAGCCGCCCGAGACCGGCGACGGCGGCGGACAGCTGGTTGATCCTGGCCGAAATATCCTGGGACGCGACCAGCGGCGGCTTGAGAAGCTCGGGCCGGCCGGTCGTCAGATAACCGCGCCAGCCGCTGTCCTCGTCGGCGAGATGGTCCAGGAGAACAGCCACATCCGCGGCGGCCGGCTCCAGCCGGTCATGCTGGACGGCGGTGGCGTCCGCCGTCCGGACCGCGGCTGTCAGCGCGGCCCCGAGGCAGCCGAACGCGATGGCCAGCGTAATGGCCACCACAACGACCACCTTCCTCTTCATCGCGTTCTCCCCCGCGCCGACGGCCCTCTGTCAAGCGGTGGCCCTGGTGGTGAGAACCGCTGGGCAGCGGCGGAACGCCGGCTACCGGCCTGGGCCGCCCGTACGGGCCCGCGCCGCCGAGCGGCCCGCGCCCCCACGCGCCCTCACCTGGTTGTGGCTCCGGCCGCTCCACCAGGCCCTCTCCCAGCCTGGCGGAGCCGTCGCGGCTGTGACAGGGACCTTCGGCAGAGGCGGTGGGGTCTGTCCCGACCCGCCTTGACAGGTGCCATGACCTGGCCGGTAGGCAGGCAGCGCGATCTGGCCGGTCGGCCCCGGCGCCGACCGGCGCACGCGGCGGACGAACGGCGGTCATCCCTGGCATGGACGCGGTGGCGGCCACCGCGACGGAGCGTGCGCGGACGCGTCGCCGGCTACGGCGAGCCCCTGCCCGCCGCCACGAGGCGGCCGGAGGGCCCTCAGGATCTGAACGGATCCTTCATCTGGTGGCCGCCGGATGACCTGGTCAGCGCGTGGTACCGAGCTACGGCGTCCGTGCGGTTGGCCGCGCCGAGCTTCCGCAGAATGTGCTTCACGTGCGATTTCACGGTGCCTTCGGTCACGAACAGGCTGCTCGCGATCTGTGCGTTCGTCTTACCCGAGGCAAGGCTGCGCAGCACCTCGCACTCACGGGGGGTCAGGCTGGCGAACAGCGCGTCCTCGGGATATGCCACCGGCGTCTCCCGGAAGTTCTGCCCCGACGAGTACGCGCCCAGCGAGCGGTTCGCCGGCTTCTCCGAGTCATCGCCGATCTCCATGACGTCCTCGGCGATGTCGTCCACGAGGTCGTTGACCGCGCACACATGTTCGTTGAACATCGACCGCATGAACCGTAGCCGCCGGAAGAGCGCGTTTCTCTCGAACGCGACACCCACCCCCGCGGCGAACATGCCGATCAGGTCCCGGTCGAACTCGTCCACCCCGCCGCGCTCCACCTGCCGGTCGGCGTGCAGCAGCCCCACCACCTTGCCCCAGGAGATCACCGGGGCGGCCACATAGCCCTTGGTGTCGACCACGGCAACCATCTCGGTGTGGACGCGCGAGCTCGACTGGGGGTCGCGTACCAGGATCGGGACGCGGCGCCGTGCCATCTCGCTCTCGACCAGCGGGCCGGTCAGCGGCCGAGGGTTCGCGATACCGACCTGCACCAGCGTCTGGGCGAGCTGCTCCTCGCCCTCCATGTAGGCCGTCCGCGCGACCCAGACACCCTTGTCGATACGTGAGAACAGAATTCTGGTGAAACCCAGCCGATGGGCCTCCACCGGCGCCCGCTCCTCCAGAGCCGACAACGAGGAGGCCCCACGTAAGTGGCAGAGCGCCTGCTCGACGCCGAACATCCGCGCCGTCTGCCGCGCCAGCGTGGCCTCCATCAGCGCGACCCGGGCCAGCCCCGACTGCAGAAGAACCTCCCCCAGCTGCCGGACCGCGGAGTCCCTGGACGACTGGACGGCAAGGTTCATATATTCGGCCGCCGCGCACTGCGCCGCCCGCAACGCCGCGTCGGCCGCCTTCGAGTCACTGCTGGTGAAATTCGAATACGTCACGCCGTCGTCAAGAACCCGCTCGGCGGCTCTCAGTATCTCCCTGGCCCGCTGGACGCCGTCCTCGACTGCCAGCGGCCCCGGGCCGGCCATCTCCCCGGCCATCTCCCCGGCCGTGTCCCAGTCGGGTATGGCCGCGTCGGCCGTGCCCGAGCCCATCGCCATCATGCCCGGGCCCGACCCGTCGTCCAGCACGCGAGCATGGACACCACTGCCCATTCCCGCCTCCTCTTCGAGCTCTTCGAGTCGCAAGATCCCCTGCAGTCTCGAAGCCATGCGCCAGAGAGCTGGACGCGCGGCTGGCCGATCCTCCCTCAGCCTTCCGGCGACCGGTGTGGCACGGCTTCGACCCGTCACGCAACGGACGGTCGATGATCGACATATCACTCGACTTTGGTCGATACATTAGACCAATGGGCCAGACTGGTCCAGGCACGATGTGCGGCCGCTTCGCCGAGCGTCATGCGCTCGGCACGCCCCACCGAAATAGTCGATCATATCGCCGTGCACAGCCGGATGGAGGGTGGCCCTCGTCGGCGGGCGCCTTCCGCCAGGAAGATCATAAAGAGCATGTCGCCGGGTAGACCCACCGGGCCAAAAAAAACATACCAGCAGGAAACGCCCGGGCCGGCCGGTTTCGCGAGCCCGGCCTACAGGCCCAGCGACCTACTGATGATTGTCTTCATGATCTCGCTCGTGCCGCCGTATATACGCGTGACACGGGCATCCGCGTACAACCGGGCAATAGGGTATTCCAGGATATAGCCGTAACCACCGAACAGCTGCAGGCAGCGGTCGACCGCCCGGCCCTGCAGTTCGGTGCAGTAGAGCTTCACCTTCGCCGCGTCCACCGGGCTCAGCTCACCGGCGACGTGCTCGGCCAGCGCGCGGTCCACCATCGCCTGCGCCGCCTCTATCTCCGTGGCCACCGCGGCCAGTTCGAACTTGGTGTTCTGGAACTGGCTGACCGGCTTCCCGAACACCTGGCGTTCCCGGACGTAGGTCACGGTCGCGTCCAGCGCGGCCCGGGCCGCGGCCAGCGAGCTGACCGCGATGCTCAGCCGTTCCTGGGGCAGACCGCGGGTCATCTGCTCGAAGGCCGCCCCCTCCTCCCCCAGCAGGTTCTCGACCGGCACCCGCACGTCGGTGAACGACAGTTCGATGGTGTCCTGGATCTTCAGGCCGATCTTCGCCAGGTTGCGGCCCTTCTCGAAGCCCGGCGTGCCGTCCTCGACGACCAGCAGGCTAAGCCCCCGCCGCCGGTCGGAGCCGTCGCGTGAGGTTCGCGCCACCACGACCACCAGGTCGGCGAGCGCGCCACCGCTGATGAACGTCTTCGCGCCGTTGAGCACATAGTGATCGCCGTCCCGGACCGCGGTCGTGCGCACGCCGGCCAGGTCCGAACCGGCGCCCGGCTCGGTCATACCGATCGCCGCGAACAGGTCACCGCTCACCAGGCCCGGGAACCAGCGCCTGCGCTGCTCCTCGTCGGCGTAGTCCAGGAAATACGGAACCACCACGTCCAGGTGCACCTGTAACGTCCCCAGCGCGACCAGCGCCCGGGCACACTCCTCGTTGATCACCGCGTTATAGGTGAAGTCCGACTGGTCGCCGCCGCCGTATTCGGCCGGGAAAGCCATCCCCAGCACCCCGAGCTTGCCCAGGTCCCGGAAGAAGTCCCGGGGGACCGCGCCGGCGGCCAGCCAGTCGTCGAAGACGGGCACCACCTCGCGGGCGAGAAACTCCCGGAGCAGCTGACGGAAGCTCTCGTGGTCGGCGGTGAAACCGGTGCGCCGCATTTCCGACGTCCTCTCATGATGTCGTGGACAGCACGGTAGCCCCACCGGCCTCACCCGTCGCGAACAATCGACGACACCGAAGGGCCCCGGCCAGGTCCGCTGGCAGGGCGTGGGACAGCCGGGGGAACAATCCGGTATATACCGTAGCAAAACAGCCGAAGCCAGAAACGACAGTGCGATCAGAATTGGGCAGGAACAGGAAACAGCGGGGGCGTGGGAACGGCTGCCGGGCACCGCTCCCACGCCCCCGGGCCCGCCCGTGGTCCCACGGACGGCTCCGTGGCCTTCCGGGCTACGAGGTGTTCACTACAAGGTGTCCGCACAAGGTGTCCACCGCGCGCTCGGCTCAGCCCCGTTCGGGCGTCCAGGTGGCGGGCAGCCGCTTGACACCGTTCATGAAGTTGGACAACAGCATGTCGCGCTCGCCGACCCTGAGATCCTTCATACGGGTGTATATCTCCCGCACCTCAGTCTTGATCATCTGCTTGGCGAGCATGTGGCCCAGGCAGTAGTGCGGGCCACCGCCGCCGAACGCCTGGTGCGGGTTGAACTTGTTGACCCGCCGCACGTCGAACGTGTCAGGATTCTCGAACATCTCGGGATCCCGGTTGCTGGATATGTACCACATGACGACCTTGTCGCCCTTTTTGATGGCCTCTCCACCGATCTCGGTGTCCCGTGTCACCGTGCGGCGGAAATGCATCAGCGGCGGTTCCAGCCGCAGGCACTCGTTGACGGCGTCGTCCGCGCGCCTGTCGAAGTCCGCCAGGACGTAGTCGAGCTGCTCGGGATACTGCTGGAACAGCGCGAGCACGTGGGCCATCGAGTGCCGGGTGGTGTCGTTGGCGGCCGCGGCGAGCAGCGCGAAGAAGACACCGAGCTCCTCGACGGTCATCTTGTTGCCCTCGTACTGCGCCTGGGCGACCCAGCTGAGCAGGTCGTCACCCGGGTTTTCCCTGCGTTCCCTCGCCAGCTCGATCGCAAGGGTCGCCAGCTTCTGCGAGGCGTCGGCGAACACCTGGAGCGGAGAGCCGATATGCGCGTACTCGGGGTCGCTCCAGCACGCGAACTGTTCGGCCGCGTCCATCACGTACTGGATCTGTTCCGGGTCGGTGATCCCCATGAAGGTCGCGAAGATCCGGCCGGGCACCTCCTTGGTGATCAGCTGGCAGAGGTCCCCCTCACCCAGGGGGGCGACCCTGTCGATGACCTGATGAACGATCCCGCCGATGTCCTCCGACATCTTGAAGATGTTCTTCGGCGTGAAGGCGACGCTGACGATACCCCGCATCTCGGTGTGCCGAGGAGCATCCGTCACGATGAACGACAGCATCGTCTCCAGCTGCGGGAAGTCGTCGACGAACACGCCGTCGGCGGAGCTGAACAGCTCCGTGTCCCGGGAGACGTTCTGGATGTCGCGGTACTTCACCACCGACCAGAACCCCTGGGCGTTGTTCAGGTTCGGGTCCAGAGAATCGGGTGCCTCGTGCCAGCTGACCGGCTTGTTCTCCCGTAACCAGCGGAATGCCTCGTGATGGACGGACCGGGGCTTGGCCCAGAACTCGAGCGAGCTGAGCCGCGTGTCGACGGTGCCATCAGTAATCGTCATGGTAGCCCCTTTCTCAGGCATGTGCTACAGGCCTGACGGTAATCTTCCGAGCTTCGCCGCACTCCCCTCGTAGGAGTCAACCTGGTGCCCCTATCGAGATAAATTCCCGCGGGAGCCACCGCGCCGCCGGAGCCGTCCGGCGCGGACCGGGGACCGGGGAGTGCGCTCAAAACCACGACGAATTCTCGCCGTTCAGTTCAACCTGCTCCGACAACTGTGGCCGCGACCGCCGAAACACCGTCGCGCACCGGCACCTAACGGATGGAGCCGGCCGGGCGTCATACGATCGCCACGGCCGGCTCCTCTGGTTCTTCCATCAATTCTGTCCAGTTTTCGAGGAAGCCGGTCAGAAACGAATCAGACCGCGGATGTTCCGGCCGTCCAGCAGGTCCTGGTATCCCTCGTTGATGTCCTCCAGGGAATATTCCCTGGTCACCAGCTCGTCGAGCTTCAGCTGGCCACGGTTGTACAGCTCAAGATAGCGGGGAATGTCGTGCTGCGGGTTCGAGGAGCCGAACAGCGCGCCGCGGATCGACTTCTCGTACAGCGTCAGCTCGAACAGCGACCCACTGATCGAGAAGTCCGTGGGATGCCCGATCGCGGTCACCACCACCCGGCCGCGCTTACCCACCAGGCTCAGCCCCTCGCCGACGTACGCGCCCTCGGCGACGTCCGTCGTGATGATGCACGCGTCCGCCAGCTGCCCGCGGGTCAGCTCGCTGACCAGCTCCCGTGCCGCGTCGACGGTGGCGGCCGTGTGGGTCGCGCCGAACTCGACAGCCTTCTGCCGCTTGAAGTCGACGGGGTCCAGCGCGACGACGGTCCGCGCGCCCGCGGCCCTGGCCCCCTGCACCGCGTTGACGCCGATACCACCGACGCCCATCACGACCACGGTGTCACCCGGCCGCACCTGCGCGGTGTTCACCGCGCTGCCGTAACCGGTCGGGACACCGCATCCGATCAGCGCCGCCTTGTCCAGCGCCGCACCCTGATCGATCTTGACTATGGACGCGACCGGGACGACCGTGTATTCCGAGAATGTCCCGAGAACGCACATCTGCCCGATGTCGTGACCGCGCGTGTGGAATCGGTAGGTACCGTCCAGCTGGGGGCCGAGAATAATCGCCGCCCCGAGATCGCAGAGATTCGTCAGGCCACGCGAGCAGTATGAGCAGCGCCCGCAGGAGGGCAGGAAGCTCAGGACGATCGAGTCACCCTCCGCCACCTCGGTCACGCCCGGCCCGACCGCCGCGACGACACCGGCGCCCTCATGCCCACCGACGACCGGGAAAGGAATCGGGATGTCGCCGCTGACCAGGTGGTAGTCCGAATGACACAAACCGCTGGCGGTGAGTTTGACCAGAACCTCGCCCGCCTTGGGCGGATCGAGTTCGATCTCCTCGACCTGCCACTTCTCCCCCAGCCCCCACAGGACGGCGGCTTTGGTCCTCATTCCGGCGACCTCCTTCGACGGTGAAGGCTCCGTCTCGAGCGCGCCAGCCGGCGCCAGCCGAATGCTGCTGGCACGCTCGAGACGCCTGCTCCACAGGATGACCTTGTGACGTGGGTAACAGTACTCCCGCCGCACCCCCGACGGATCTTCCATATGAGGTGTTTCAGTACCCCTACGGGGAGAGGACGACATCGGGGGATGACAACCCGCTTATGATCATTACGGTCGCGGTAGCCACCCGGCCGAGGAGGGCCGGACCGACGACCGCGTGGGCCACCGCCGACGATGTCGCAGGCCGGCCGCCGGAGCCCACGCGCGGGCGGGCGGCGGCTGCGGTAGCCACCCGCTGACGGAACCGACCGGACAGACCTTGAGCAGATCACGAACGACCGGCGGCCCGGTATGCCCGCGCTCCAGTATGCGCACTACACCATTCACCGAGCGTCATCTCGCCGAAAGTCGTTCGAGCAGGCGGAAGCGCTGGCACGACCGGGATCGTGCCCCTGGTAGGAATCGAACCTACGGCCTACCGCTTAGGAGGCGGTCGCTCTATCCACTGAGCTACAAGGGCAGGGCTACAAGGGCAGGGCTACGAGGAGCTACAAGGGCGGGCCTGGTGTCACGAGAAGGCCTCCGACGGCACCCCAGCTTACGCATCATCCGTCGTCCCGGTCGTACCCGGTCGGCTATGCGAGTGGACCAGATGGGACGAGTCACAGGGCCGGCGGAGCCTGACCTGACCGTCTGTCACCATATGTCCCGCCGTCGATCGCTACCGTGACCGCCGCTCATACCAGCGCTCACGGCGCACGGGCACCGGCAGCGCTCGGCGCGGGCCGCGGCGAGCCACGTCCTGCCACGCACCCAGCCGTGTGACCAGGCCCGGTGAGGGACGACCGGGACGGGGCCGCCCGGGCGGTCAGCCGAGCTGTTCGGCCAGCTCGACGAGCTCCTTGCATTTCGGGCACACCGGGAACCGCTGGGGATCACGCACCGGCTCGAACCTGTAACCACACAGCGCGGTCACGCGTCCGCCTTCGATGGAAGCCCGGACGATCTCCTCATGGCGCGCATAGTGGGCGAAGTCATTACCCTCGTCCGTACTGCCGT
The DNA here is from genome assembly GCF_920664355.1 of Protofrankia sp. CiP1_Cm_nod2. Classification (NCBI taxonomy): domain Bacteria; kingdom Bacillati; phylum Actinomycetota; class Actinomycetes; order Frankiales; family Frankiaceae; genus Protofrankia; species Protofrankia sp. CiP1_Cm_nod2. The sequence continues at coordinate 31,108 of NZ_CAKKTL010000011.1, read as the reverse complement.
GAGTTGTCTCCGGTGCGATCTGGGTCGAGCTCATACACCGAAGTGTATGACCCGCACCGGGAGACCGATCCGCCGATCCCGCCAGCCGTTTCCCGGCCGGGCTCCCGGCGGCCGGAACAGGCCCTGAAGCCGGTCGACGCGCAACCGGCACGGGCAGCAACCAGCACGGGCAACCAGCCTGGAAACGGCGCGGACAGGGCGGCCCGCGTACCTAGGTGGGTACGCCTTCACAGGCGTACTCTTGAGGCTGGATGAAGGAGCCCGGTGACTGGACTGATCGACAGTACCGAGATGTACCTCCGTACCCTCTACGAGCTGAGGGAGGAGGGCATCCCGCCACTGCGCGCGCGTCTGGTGGAAAGACTGCACGTCAGCGCACCCGCGGCCAGCGAGTCCACCTCACGGCTGGCCAGCGAGGGCCTGGTCGCCCTCGCCAACGACCGCACCGTGCAGTTCACCGAGAAGGGGCTGGTCCGCGCGACAGCGGTCATGCGCAAACACCGTCTCGCCGAACTGCTTCTCACCGAGGTGATAGGTCTGGACTGGGCCCTCGTCCACAACGAGGCCTGTCGGTGGGAGCACGTGATCTCCGACGAGGTGGAGGCACGGCTCACCGCGATCCTTGGTGACCCGGAGAAGTGCCCGTTCGGGAACGTGATCCCGGCAGGCCCGTTCGACCGCCCGGTGGGGCCGCGGCCCCTGGCGCCGCTGAGCCTGCTGGCCGCCACCGACTTCACCAGCGCCGGGACGGCCTCGGTCACGGTCAGCTGGATCTCCGAACGGCTACAGACGGACGAACGGACCATGCGCCAGCTCCGGGACGGCGGGGTGCTGCCCGGTGCCACGCTCGTCATCCGCGGGCACGGTGACGTCGTCGAGGTCATCTCCTCGGACGCGGTCGCCCCTGCCGAGGAGGCGGGCGCGTCAGGCCAGCTCCCGGGGCGGGAAGCACCGGCCATCGACATCTCACGGCGTGCCGCGGGGCTCGTGTATGTCGAACACCCCGGTATCCCCCCTCACGGCTGAACACACACGTAGCATCATCATCCAACGCCTGGTCTGGACACGGCCGGCTTCAGGCACCGGGGCGCACCGCACCGGCGTACGTCTCCCACCAGACCGGCTCGAGGCGGATCACCGTCCCTGTGCGCGGTGCGTCGATCATGTTCCCGTTGCCGACGTAGATCCCCACATGGTGTAGATCCTCACCGAAGAAGACCAGGTCACCTGGCATGAGTTCGCCGCGGGAGACCCGCCGTCCCTCGTTCCACTGGGCACCGGTGAAGTGGGACAGGGCGACTCCCGCCTTCGCCCACACCCACTGGGTGAGCCCCGAGCAGTCGAAGGCGTCCGGCCCGGCCGCCCCCCACACATACGGCTTGCCCAGCTGCGCACGGGCCTGTGCGACCGCGACCGCCGCCCCGCCGCTCCCGATCGCGGGCGGGCGGGCCGGCGTGGCGGCGGCATCGGTGGCTCCACGGCTGGTGCTGCCGATCAGGTCGCTGCGGCCGCGCAGCTGGTCCCGCTCGGCCGCGGCCGCCTGTGCCTGCGCCTGCGCGGCCGCGGCGGCTGCCAGCTCGCCCGCCCGGCGGGCCGCCTCCTCGCGGGCACGCGCCTGGCGGACAAGCTCGGCGTGCCTGGCGACCAGGCCGTCGAGCAACGCACGCTGCTCCGTCACCGACGCCTCGATGCGCTTCTTCCCCTCTTCGAGGGACGCGGTTTCGCGTTGCCGCTCGGCAAGAGCCGCCTGCGCGGCGGCCTGCGCGCCGGCCAGGTCGTGGCGGGCCGAGCGCAGCTCGATCTCGGCGGCCCGGCCGCGGCGGGCGAGCGAGTCCATCGCGCCCACCCGGTCGAGTGCCGTGCCGGGGTCGCCGGAGAACAGCACCGAGAGCTGTTCGAGACCGCCCGAACGGTAGGTGGCGGCTCCCAGCGCGCGGCGTCTGTCCGCCGCGGCCCGCACAGCGTCCCCCGCATGCCGGACGTTCTCGGTGGCCGTCGACACGGCCTGCTCGGCGGCGCTCAGCCGCAGCCGCCCGGCGTTGAAGGCTTCGGTCGCCGTCTCGGTCGAGTGCGTCAGTTCGGCGAGCTGTTGCTGAGCGGCCGCGATATCTCTGTTGACCTTGTCGATGCCGTCGGCTCTGGCCGGTGTGGCGGCGCCCGGCAGCAGTATGATCCCGCCGGCGAGAACGCCGACCAGACCCAGAGCGCCCGGTAGCCGTTCAGGCACCCGGCGACAGCTTTCCGAGGCCTCCGGAACAGCCGGAGCCTCCCCCGAGGCGCCGGGGACGCGGCCCGGCCGCTGGCGCGCGCGGCGTTCGTGCGATCTACGGACGAACGAGCCACGCCAGCCGGCGCCACCACAACAGTAGCAATCCGCAGTCAAACCATCACACACGGAGAATCACGGTAGCCCGTCGGAGCAAGTAGGATCACATAAACGCGCCGGAAGTCACGGAGGGCGATGTGATGTTCGCCACGAGCCCATCGAAGCGGGCCACGAATCGCCCAATTTAGCGATTTCACATACCGGAAACAGGAAAGATACCGATCCGGAACAGATCCTATCGACTCTTCGGCCGAAGGATCCGGGACGACGGGTGGGCCGCGGACCGGTGAGCATGATCCACGCGGGCACGCGGGGCGACCGACGGGAGAGACATGAACCCAGACCAGCTTAAGGAACTCCAAGACGGTATAGCCGGCGCAGCGGGTGTGGGCAGCACCGCCTGGATTCTGGCTGCCTCGGCACTCGTACTGCTGATGACACCCGGCCTTGCGTTCTTCTACGGCGGCATGGTCCGCGCGAAGAACGTGCTCGGCATGCTCATGCAGAACTTCTTCTGCATCGCCGTCGTCAGCGTCCTATGGGTACTGATCGGTTACAGTATCGCGTTCGGCGACGGCAACCAGATCTTCGGTGGGTTTCACTTCGCACTGCTCAACCATATGAGCGAACCGGTTCCCGGGTATGCCGAGGTGACGTTCGCCCCGCCCTATGAGACGAACTCGCTCGCCCAGGTGATCCCACCGATCGTGTTCGTGGCATTCCAGCTCATGTTCGCAATCATCACCCCGGCACTCATCACCGGAGCCACCGCTGACCGGTGGAAATTCGGGGCTTTTGCCGCCTTTGTGACGATATGGTCGATTCTCATCTACTCGCCGGTGGCGCACTGGGTGTTCTCCCCCGAAGGATGGCTGTTCAAGAGGGGCGCCGAGGACTTCGCCGGCGGTACCGTCGTCCACGCGAACGCCGGAGCCGCGGCCATCGCCGTCGCGCTTGTCCTGGGTAAGCGCAGGGGCTGGCCCGCCACCAGCTTCCGGCCGCACAACCTGCCGTTCGTACTTCTGGGAACCGGCCTGCTGTGGTTCGGCTGGTTCGGTTTCAACGCCGGGTCCGAACTCGCCGCCGACACCCGCGCCGGGTTCGCATTCGTCAACACCAACACCGCGACCGCCGCCGCCGTGCTCGGCTGGTTGTTCGTAGAGAAGATCCGGGATGGGAAGGCGACCACCCTGGGTGCCGCCTCCGGCGCCGTCGCCGGCCTGGTAGCCATCACCCCGGCCTGTGGCTTCGTCTCCCCGGCAGGCTCGATCGCCATCGGCCTCATCGCCGGTGCGGTCTGCGCTCTGGCCACGGCCATCAAGGGCAAGGTCGGCATCGACGACGCGCTCGACGTAGGCGCCGTCCACCTGGTTGGCGGTGTGCTGGGTGCGCTGTTGATCGGGTTCTTCGGCACTGCCGACGTCGCCCCCGGCTACAGCGCGGACGGGATCTTCTACGGCGGTGGCGCCAGCCTGCTCGGCAAGCAGGCGCTCGCCGCCGGCGCGGTGGTCGCCTACTCGTTCGCGGCAACGTTCATCATCGCCTTCGTCATCGACAAGATCTACCGGATGAGGCTGTCGCCGGACGAGGAACTCGAAGGAATGGACATCGTCCTGCACGGTGAGACCGCCTACGAGTTCACCGCGCTCGGTGACGGATCGGCACCGGCATCGGTTTCCACCGACAAGGTCGCAGAGGAGGCCAAGGCGTGAAACTCGTAACCGCGGTAATCAAGCCGTTCAAGCTGGAGGACGTGAAGACCGCGCTGGAAAACCTCGGCGTGCGCGGCCTGACCATTTCGGAGGTCCAGGGCTTCGGTCGACAGAAAGGCCACACCGAAGTGTATCGGGGAGCCGAATACAAGGTCGACTTCGTCCCGAAAATCAAGATTGAAATCGTCGTGGACGACGACGCCGTCGACGAACTGGTAAGTGCCATCACCACGTCCGCGCAGACCGGGAAGATCGGTGACGGCAAGGTCTGGGTGGTCCCGGTCGAAACCGTCGTACGGGTACGCACCGGCGAACGTGGATCGGACGCGCTGTAGACCGTGCACCTTGTCGGTGTGCTGGCCGGTGCGGGCCGTTGGCTGCCGCACCGGCCAGAACAGGCCCTTCGATGACGAACCGGCTGGCGACTCTTACGGGCCGGTCCGAGGAGTTCGGCGGCATCGTCGGGCCGGCGCTGCGCCACGCCCTCATGGACGTCGCCGAAGCCACCCTGTGTGCTCTTTTCGGCGAGCCGGGCGCCGGCGTCGCCCTGATGGCGGTCGGTGGCTACGGGCGGGGTGAGCCCGCCCTCGGCAGCGATCTCGACCTCGTCCTGCTGCACGACGGCCGCCGGGACGACATCACCGGCATCGCCGACACCCTCTGGTATCCGCTCTGGGACGCCGGGATCGGCCTCGACCACAGCGTCCGTACCGTCGACGAGGCCGTCGCGGTCGCCGACAACGACCTGAAGGCGGCGCTGGGCCTGCTGGAGGCCCGCCCGGTCGCCGGTGACCGCGCCCTCGCCGGGTCCCTGCTCGAGCGCGTCCGCGCCCGTTGGCGCGCTCGCTCCCCCCAGCGTCTGCCCGAACTCGCGGACCTGGTCGCCGACCGGGCCCGGCGCCACGGCGACGTCGCCTTCCTGCTCGAACCGGACCTGAAACAGGCCCGCGGTGGCCTGCGGGACGTCCACGCGCTGGCCGCGCTCGCCATCGCCTGGGTCGCCGAAACCCCGTCCGCGCGGGTGCTCGAAGCGCGCCGGGTGCTCCTCGACGCCCGTGGCGAGGTCCGCCGGCTCGCGCACGGCCGCCGGCAGGACCGGCTGCTGCTGCAGGACCAGGCCGCCGTCGCGGCAGCCCTGGGCTATCCCGACCAGCTCGCGCTCGCCCACGCCACCGCCGACGCGGGCCGCACGATCTCCTGGACCTGGGACACCACCTGGTACCGGGTCTCGGCCGGCCTACGATCGTCCGCGCGCCGGCGCCCCGGCCCCCCGGTCCGCCGGCCCCTGGACCAGGACGTGGTCGAGCAGGACGGCGAGGTGCAGCTCGCCCGGGACGCCGATCCCACCCACGATCCCGCGCTGGTCCTGCGGGCCGCCGCCGCGGCGGCCCGGGCCGGCATCCCCATCGGCCGGTACGCCCTCACCCGGCTCGCCCGCGAAGCCCCACCCATGCCGGCACCGTGGCCGGACGCGGCCCGACAGGCCCTGGTGACCCTGCTCGCCACCGGCCCGGCCATGATCGGTGCCATGGAGGCGCTCGACCAGGTCGGGCTGCTCGTCCGGCTGCTGCCCGAGTGGGAGACGGTGCGCAGCAGGCCGCAGCGCAATCCCTACCACCGCTTCACCGTCGACCGGCACCTGCTGGAGACGGCCGCCGCCGCGGCGGCGTCGACCCGCAAGGTCGACCGGCCCGACCTGCTGCTGCTCGGCGCACTGCTGCACGACATCGGCAAGGGCCGGCCCGGCGACCACACCGACGTGGGAGTCGAGATCGTCCGTGACCTCGCGCCGCGGCTCGGGCTCCCGCCGGCGGACGCCGACATGCTCGTCACGATGGTGCGCCAGCACCTCCTGCTCATCGAGGCCGCGACCCGGCGGGACATCGACGACCCGGCGACCATCGAGGCGGTGGCCCGGGCCGCCGGCAGCCCCCGGGTCCTCGGCCTGCTGCACGCCCTGACCGAGGCCGACGCGCTCGCCACCGGCCCGACGGCCTGGAGCCCCTGGAAGGCACGGCTGGTCGGCGACCTGGTGGAGCGGGCGACAGCGGTCCACCGCGGCGAGCGGGCACCGTGCCCGCCCGCCCTCACCGACCGTCAGCGGGCTCTTCTCACGCTCCCGGACGACTACCACGTGGCGGTCAACCCGCTGCCGGACGACCCGATGTTCGAGATCGTGCTGGTGGCACCCGACCGTCCAGGGCTGCTGGCCGCCACCACGGGAGTGCTCGCCGTCAACCGGCTGGACGTGCACCGCGCCTCCGCCCGCAGCGAGAACGGCCGGGCGCTGTTGCAGGCGGCGGTGGCAACCACGCACGACGGGGAGCCCAACGCCGGGAAGCTGCGCGGTGACCTGCTGCGGGTCCTCGCCGGCCGGGTCGACCTGGACGCCAGGATCACCGGCCGGGAACAGGCGTACGCGGCCACCCGGCGCCAGCCGCCGCCCGCGCCACCAAAAATCATCTTTGACGACTCCGGATCCGACACGGTGATCGAGATACGGGCACCTGACCGTGCCGGTGTGCTGTTCCGGATGGTCCGCGCGCTCTCCGCGGCCGGGCTCGGCGTGCGGACCGCGATCGTGGCCACGATCGGCCTCGACGTCGTGAACGCCTTCTACGTGCGGGAGGCCGACGGCAGCACCGTGCGGCGGCCGGAGCGGCGGGAGGAGGTGGCGAGCCTCGTCCTGGCCGCGCTCGGATGAGCGCCCCGCCCGGGCACGCCGTCTGTGGGCAGGCCGTCTGTGGGCAGGCCGGACGGCCCGGCCTCGCCCCGGGCCGTCCGCTGGACACGGATGTGGGAGAGGGCGGCAAAGCCACACCGGAGGTGGCGGCTATACTCAGAACGCACGTTGGAGGCTTCGCCTAGTCCGGTCTATGGCGCCGCACTGCTAATGCGGTTGGGGGTAACCCCCCCTCCCGGGTTCAAATCCCGGAGCCTCCGCCACTGACCAGGCGTTTTGAACACATGTTCGAGACGCCTGGTGTCATTTCAAGATCCATGAATGGCCTCGGTCGGCACAGGGCTGACACGAACGGAAGCGATCTTGTTTCGGCGCGGCGCGGACGCCGCGATCACGACGACCGCCCGCTCCGCCCGCTCCTCGGTGACGACCGCGTACATGTCGCTGGCGAAGGCGGCTGGCACATGGCCCAAGACGTCGCTCACCAGCTTCATCGGCACCCCGGACACGAAACCGGTGGGAGCGCGTCGTGGCCCTCCATGTCGCCAGCCACCCGGCCGGCCGCGACGGGTGGACGCACGGCACACCCGCGGCCGATGACACCGAGCGACCAGAATGCTCCGGCGCGGGCACGGAACCGGCACCACCGGCGAACCGGATATCCACGGATGAATGCTGGAAATCGTGCGACCGCCGGCGGGACGGCAGGCAGCCGTCAATCTGGTCATTCACCCACGAAGCCGACCGGCGGCGGCCGGTTCGCCGACGTACGCATCATGATTCACGGCGCTGGCGTGGCGTGAAGCCTGCGAGCGGGGGCATCACCGACTCGACCACGCACTTCGGCGACCGGCGCCCGTATCCACGGGAGTCGGTCATGTTCGGGAGCCCGATGAGTCGAAAGGAGCTGCCATGCGTTCCACGGCAACGCCGGCGGGCCACGCTCAGGGCGGTACCACGAAGCTTCGATGGTGGTATCTGCTCGGCGCGGGGATCGCCTTCGTCCTTTTTGCGCTGGCAATTCCACAGTTCGGTCTGACCACGGTTCGCTCGGTCGCCATACTTCTGGGAATCGTCCTGCTCCTCAGTGCCGCCAGCGAATTGCTGGCGGCGTCGGCGACAGCGCGGGACTGGCGATGGTCCCATGTCCTGCTCGCCGTCCTCTTCGTCGTCGGCGGTATAGTCGCGCTGGCCTGGTCCCGCCCGACCTTCCCGGTGGCGGCGAGGATCCTGGCCTGGTACTTCCTGATCAAAGGTGTTTACGACATCGTCAATTCCTTCGTCGCGAGACGGGCCGAACATTACGGCGCGGCCGGTGAGGACACCCGCGGAACAGCCCAGTGGTGGATGCCGCTGGCGATCGGCGCGCTCGAGATCGGCGTCGGCTTCTGGGCCGTCAGCTATCCGCGGTTCTCGATCTCCCTGCTGGTCCTGTGGGTGGGGCTCGCGGCCCTCGCCACCGGTCTGACAAAAATCGCGATGTCATTCCGGAAACGTGGCCTCCGCAGGGATATGCCGGCCTTTTCCGAAGGCCACTTCCCGCCGGTTGGATTCGGTACCGGCGCGGCCCGCGAGGCCGGCCGGGCGGAGGCCGGGCGAGCGGAGGAGAGCCGAGCCCGCAGATCTCTTTCGGAAGGGCGGTGACATAAATCCCGGAAAAGGGATATGCACCCCGGGAGGGGTGGTCGCGTACATTCCGCCCCTCCCGGGGACGGCCCTGGCGATGGAGCACCGTGCGTGGCCGCCCCACGGGTCACCGACGCGATTCGCGGAAATCCTCACGTGGGTTTTCACGGCAGGCTCGACCGCCATCGTCGCCACGGGCCGGGGACGCCGATCCCCGGCCCGCCCTCGGCCGCGCGCTTCCCAGCCGCGGCCTTCCCGATCACAAGCGTCCCGATCACAGGCGTCCTTGTTTCGAGCCTTCCCGAGGCCGACACGGGCGCGGTGGACACGTCCCGTTTTGTCGGCATCACGCCGTATCGTACTTACATGCGCCTGACACTCACCGTGGCTGACCCAGCCCAGGATGTCAGTGCGGACATCCTGCTGGACACCGATCCGGACGCGCCCGTCGGCCTGATCGCCGACACTCTGGTACGGCACATCCGTCCAGGCATACCGGCTCTCCCCGTGGGTCGGCCGCGCCTGTTCGTCGAGGGCCGTGCGGTCGGCGAGACGCTCACCGTCGCCGGCTCCCCGATCCGGGACGGTGTTCTGATCAGCATCGACTCGCCTGTGGCCTGCCTTCCTCCCGAGCCACCGGGCCTGGTCGAAGTCCGGGTGACCAGCGGGCCGGGCGCCGGGGTCGTCCACCGGCTCGGCCCCGGCGAGTTCACGGTCGGCACCGCGGAGACCTGCGCCGTGCGCCTGGACGACCCGGGCGCCGCCGCCGAAGCCATGACGATCACCGTGACGGTGGACGGCGCCTGCCGGATCGCACCGGTCACCGCTCCCGCCGGGCCAGACACCGGCGACGTGCTCGTCGAACGCGAGCCCCTGGTCGCCGCGGTCGACCTGCCCGCCGGCAGCACCCAGCTCACAGTCGGATCCGTGCTGCTGGCGGCAGGTGTCCCAAGCCGGGCGGACGCCGCGCTCAAACCGTCCGACGACGGGTCGGGGCTGGACTTCAACCGGCCGCCCCGGCTGCTGCCGCCGATCCGGCGGGCACGGTACAAACTGCCCGGCGAACCCTCCGAGCCGGAGCGGCGGCCCACGCCGATCTTGATGGCGGCGCTTCCGCTGGTCGCGGGCGTCACAATGGCCTTTGTCTTCCGGCAGTACTACTTCCTGCTGATGGCTGTGGTCGGCCCGCTAGGCATGATCGGCATGCACGTCTCGGGGAGCCGTCATGGCAGGCGTAGCTACCGTAAGCAGCTGACCGATTACCACAAAAGGCGTCAGGATGTCGAGGACGATGCCGAGCAGGCGCTCCGCACCGAACGCACCGCCCGCCGCGGCGACTTCCCGGACCCGGCGAACGTCCTGCTCACCGCCATCGGGCCACGCGGACGCCTGTGGGAACGCCGCCGGGACGATCCCGACTACCTGCACCTGCGCCTGGGCACCGCCGACCTGCCGAGCGAGGTCGTCATGGAGGACCCGGCCGCACAGGAGCACAAACGAGAGATCACCTGGACGGCCCCCGACGTCCCGGTGACGATCGCCCTGCCCGAACGCGGCGTTGTCGGTATCGCCGGCCGCGGCGACCTCCCACGGGTGCTGGCCTGCTGGCTGGTCGCGCAGGCGGCCGTCCTGCACAGCCCACGCGATCTCGCGATCTGCGTGCTCACGGACAGCTCCGGCGAGCAGGCGTGGAACTGGGTGCGCTGGCTGCCGCACTGCCGTCCGACCGAAGGCCAGGACACCACCGTCCTGCTCGGGACGGACGACGCTTCGCGGGCCCGGCGGGTCGGGGAACTGCTCGGCCAACTGGGGACGCGGGCGGAGGCGCGGGCCCGGCCGGGCGGCGCGAACCCGCTCACCGACGGCCCGGACATGCTGGTCATCATGGACGGCGCCCGCCGGCTACGCTCCATCCCCGGTGTGATCTCCCTGCTCCGGGACGGGCCGGCGCTGGGCATCCGTTCGATCTGCCTGGACCGCGACATCCGGCTGCTGCCCGAGGAATGCCAGGCCGTGGCCGAGGAGACCCCGACAGGTCTGCGGGTCGTGGAGACCCGCACCGAGGTCGTCCATGACGTCCGCCCGGATCTCGTCGCCACGGCGGCCTCCGACGATCCGGAGCTGACGCTCACGGTCAGTGGCGCCGCGGCCTGGTGCGAACGTCTTGCCCGCGCACTGGCGCCGGTACGCGACGTCGGCGGGGACGACGAGGGGTCGCTCCCGGTCTCCGCCCGCCTCCTCGACGTGATCAGCCTGGAACCTCCGACCGCGGCGGTGGTAGCCGCCCGATGGCAGCTCCTCCCCCGCAGCACAGCCTTCCCCGTGGGTCTGTCCCTCGACGGCCCGCTCACGCTGGACCTGCGCCGCGACGGCCCGCACGGGCTGATCGCTGGTACCACCGGCTCCGGCAAGTCCGAGCTACTGCAGTCGATCGTGGCGTCGCTGGCTGTCGCCAACCGGCCGGACGCGATGGCGTTCGTGCTGATCGATTACAAGGGCGGCAGCGCCTTCGCCGACTGTGTCCGGCTCCCGCACACCGTCGGCATGGTGACCGACCTCGACACGCATCTGGTGGCTCGCGCCCTGGAGTCGTTGTCGGCGGAACTACGCCGGCGTGAGCGCATCCTGGCCGACGTCGGCGCGAAGGACATCGAAGAGTACATTTTTCTGGCCACCGCCGCCGGTGACGCACGGACACCTGGTGACGCACGGACACGCAGCGGCGGGCCGCTGCTGCCGCTGCCCCGGCTGCTGCTGGTCATCGACGAGTTCGCCTCGCTCGCCCGGGAGCTGCCCGCCTTCGTCACCGGTCTGGTCAACATCGCGCAACGAGGCCGTTCGCTGGGTATCCACCTGCTGCTCGCGACGCAGCGGCCCAGCGGCGTGGTGTCCCCCGAGATCCGCGCGAACACGAACCTGCGGATCGCGTTGCGTGTCACCGATGCTTCGGAGAGCACCGACGTTATCGGCGCACCTGACGCGGCACGCATCTCGCCGTCGGCCCCCGGACGGGCTTACGCCCGTCTTGGGCACGCCTCCCTGGTCCCCTTCCAGTCCGGACGGATCGGAGGCCGCCGACCCACCGGTGCCGCCGGTGCCGCCTTTAATGATCTTTCTCCGCCTTGGATCGCCCCGCTGACCTGGGCCGCGCTGGGGCAGCCCGCGCCGGCTCCCCCTCGGCCACGGACCACCGACAACGAGATCACCGATCTGAGGACGCTCGTCGAGACTGTCCGGGACGCGGCCGCCATCCTGGGGGTCGAACCAGTGCGCAGCCCCTGGTTACCGCCGCTACCAGAACGACTTACCCTACGGACAGTAAGCGCATCTATGCCCGGATTCACGTCCGGATCCGTGTCCGAGGAATCACAGGTCGTCTCCCGGCAGCCGCACAGCGGCGGCCCGGGCATGCTGCCTCCCGTCCCGATCGGGCTGGCCGACCACTGCGGCATCCAGGCGCAGCTTCCCTACACGATCGACATCGACAACGGGAGCCATCTGCTGTTCGTCGGTGCGCCGCGGTCCGGACGGTCGACGGTTCTGCGCACCATCGCCGGCTCGACAGCCGCGTCCATCTCTTCCAACGATGTGCACCTGTACGCGTTGGACTGTGGCAACAACGCCCTGGCGCCGCTGGTCCACCTGCCGCACACCGGGGCCGTGGTCAGCCGGGACGCGCCGGAACGGGTACAGCGGCTGCTCACCCGGATCATCCGCGAGATCGTCGAACGCCAGGAGATCTTCGCCGTCCATGGATACGCCGATCTCGCCGAGCAACGATCAGCCGATCCCGAACGCCCGCTACCGTACCTGCTCCTGCTGATCGACCGCTTCGAAGGTTTTCTGGCCTCCTTCGAGGAAGCCGACGGTGGAGCGCTTGTGGACATGCTGGCCCGGGTGCTGCGGGAAGGGCCGTCCGTCGGCGTCCGGGTCATCATGACCGGTGACCGGCGCAGCGCCTCCGGACGGTTCAGCGCGGCGATCGAGAACAGGTTCATGCTGCGGATGGCCGACAGGTCCGACTACACGATGGTGGGTCTTGCGCCCGCGGCCGTACCGGACAACCTGCCGCCGGGCCGGGGGTTCCAGCTCGAAGGGACGGTCGAGACCCAGATCGCTCTGCTCGACGACGATCCGTCCGGCCGGGCACAGGTGGCAGCGCTGCACCGGCTGGCCGAGGCGGCTGCCGCGCGCGACGGTGTACCGACCGGGCCAGGTACCGGTGCCCGCGAGGACCACCGCCGCCCGTTCCGTATCGATGTGCTGCCAGCACGCATCACGGTCACCGAGACCAGGGCACTGCGCCCAGGCCCGGGGCACAGCTCACGGACGGGCCCGCCATCACACCTGGATCCGGGCCTGGGCCCGCAGACGAGCCAGCCGGCGGGCATCCGCACGGACGGGCTCGAGGGCCCGCTGCCGGCAGGGCAGCCGTCGGTGCCGGCAGGTTGGCCGAGCCCGCAGCCGGTGCCGCTGGTAGCCCTGATCGGTGCGGGCGGCGACGAACTCGCTCCGGTTGAGATCGATCTCGCCGCCGACGGGCCGGGCTTCGTCATCGCCGGGCCCGCGCGCTCGGGCCGCAGTTCGACGCTGCTGACCATGGCGGAGTCGCTGCTGGCGGGCGGTGCCCGACTGCTGCTGCTGGCCCCGCGACGCTCGCCGTTGTCCACACTCGCGGACCGGTCAGGCGTGATCGACCTGCTGGGCGCGGATGCCCAGGCCGCCGGCATCGACGCGGCGCTGACGGCAGCCGGCCCGTCCGGCGGCCTAGTCACGATCATGGATGACGCGGAACTGCTGGCCACCGCCCCAGTCGCCGATCGCGTATCCGAGTTCCTCAGGACCGCGCGTGACAGCGGATGCGCGTTCGTCGCCGCCGGCACCACCGAGGATCTGACCAGTCAGTACCGGGGGTTCATGGTGGACGCCCGCCGGTCACGATGCGGAGTGATCCTCGCGCCAGGAGCACCCAGCGATGGCGATCTGTTCGGCATCCGGCTGTCACGTAACACCGGGGGCAGCACGCCGGCCGGCCGTGGCCTGTTCGTCCACCGGGGAAAAACAACACCGATTCAGATCGCATACCACGAGTAAGGACACCACCATGCGACCTGCCCAGGCCCTCCTCCCACGTCGGTACGAATTGCACCGTCACCGCAGGGTGAATCACCCTGCAGGCCATCACTCATTCCGGTCGAAAAATTTCCGACAACCCTCCACATGTTCACCGGAAAGGAGCAGATGATAAACAGTCGTAAAACACTGGATGGCGATCGAATGACTTCCGCCTTCGGCGCGAACCCATCCCGGCGCAGAGCCCGCCCCGGCCGATGACCACCTTTGCGATCTCCATCCTGAAAACATACGGATGTCAGAACGTGTGCGCACCGTCCGGCCGAACAGTGTTATGAAGTAGCGGTGTCCGACCACCGTCTTCCCGGGCGTGACGCCGATCCCGGCCAGGAGCCACCTGGTGACCGGCCCGTTTCCCCGACCGAGCCGGTCACGGAACCATCCGGAAAATCGACCGACCGGTTTTCCGGGCGGCTTCCCCGGCCGGGCCGCCATGCCGCGGGCCCGTCCAGGAATCCGACCGGGCCGTGCGCTGTCGGGCCCGCTCAGGCCGACGCAGGTGTCACCGAGCCGTCCGGTGAGCCGACCGTTTCGACCAGCCGGCTACGGCGCCGCATCGGCCTGGCCGACGCGGTGCTCCTCGGGCTCGGCTCAATGCTCGGGGCCGGGGTGTTCGCCGCGTTCGGGCCAGCGGCCCACGTGGCCGGAGCCGGTGTGCTCGTCAGCCTCGCGATCGCAGCTGTGATCGCTTACTGCAATGCCATGTCGTCCGCGCAGTTGGCCGCGCTCTACCCTGAGTCCGGCGGGACATATGTGTACGGACGGCGTCGGCTCGGCGCCAGCTGGGGCTTTATCGCCGGCTGGGGGTTTGTGGCCGGCAAGACCGCGAGCTGCGCGGCCATGTCCCTGACCGTCGGCGCATACGCGTGGCCGCAGCATCCCCGGCCGGTCGCGGTCGCCGCCGCAGCCCTACTCACCATGGTCAATTATTTCGGCGTGAGCAAGACCGCCCGGCTGACCCGCGCCCTCGTCGCACTCACCCTGCTCGCGCTCGCTGTCGTCGTGGTGGCATGCCTGGCGGGCGGGACCGTCAGAACAGCGCGGCTGAGCCCCTTCTGGTCTGGCAGCGGGCTGGACGCCGTACGCGGGATACTCCAGGCCGCGGCCCTGCTCTTCTTCGCGTTCGCGGGTTATGCCCGGATCGCCACCCTGGGCGAGGAGATCCGTGATCCGGCGCGGACGATTCTGAAAGCGATCCCGACCGCGCTCGGGATCACGATTGCCGTCTACCTGCTTGTCGGCCTGTCCGCGTTGCTGGCGGTCGGCCCGGAACGTCTGGCGAGCGCCGTGGACCCGTTGGCCGCCGCGACCAGCGCCGGTGGCCTGCGCGTCCTGACTCCCGCCGTCCGTGTGGGCGGAGCGGTCGCAAGCCTCGGCGTCCTGCTGTCGCTGCTCGCCGGGGTCGGACGCACCGCCCTTGCCATGGCCCGGGAAGGCGACCTGCCGGGCTGGCTTGCGGCGGTACACCCACGGTATGTGGTTCCCCACCGTGCAGAGTTGCTGCTGGGCGGGGTCGTCATCGCGGTGGTCATCGCCTCGGATGTCCGAGGCGCCATCGGTTTCTCCAGCTTCGCGGTTCTCGTCTACTACGCGATCGCGAACGCCAGTGCCTTCACCCTCGACGGCCCGCAGCACCGCTGGCTGCGCCCCCTGTCGCTGTTCGGCGGTGTCGGCTGCCTGGTCCTCGCTCTTGTACTGCCGGCCGCCTCGGTCCTGACCGGCTTCGCCGTCCTCACCATCGGCATCGTGATCCGTGCCGTG
Source organism: Protofrankia sp. CiP1_Cm_nod2 (assembly GCF_920664355.1). Taxonomy (NCBI): domain Bacteria; kingdom Bacillati; phylum Actinomycetota; class Actinomycetes; order Frankiales; family Frankiaceae; genus Protofrankia; species Protofrankia sp. CiP1_Cm_nod2. The sequence continues at coordinate 15,867 of NZ_CAKKTL010000011.1, read as the reverse complement.
CGCAGGTCGTAAACACAGAAAGCATTATCACTTGCACACCGCGGTACCATTCAGCCGTCACACCGTCACACCGGAGCCATGAGCTCCCCGCCATCGGTGACGAACCGGAAAGTCGAGGTCACCGCGTCGAACAGATCGTGCAATGCGTCCACGAGCACCAGGTTCGGGCTGGAGCAGGAGATCAGGGCCACCTGGTCGGACCGTGGGACCGGGACGAAGGTCTGCATCATCGTCGTCCTGATCCAACCAGCCCGGTCAGGCAGTGAGATGTCCTCCACCCCGTACGAGCGGGCCCCCTGCCCAACGCGAGGAAGATCGACAAGGGTCACCGTAGTCCAGGTGTCATCCTGTGATCGGGCGGCCTTCTCCGCCAGAGAAGACATGATCATTGATGGAGTCACCTCGGTCATGCCGACAACCTGGACATCATCCGGCGCGGGAAGCAAGGATACGGTCACGCTGGCGGATAAGCCGGCGCCTTCTACCGCCTCGGCCATGACGCCGCAGAACAGCGCGCCACCGGCCGCCGCGTCACGGGCGGTGTGCCGGAGCAGCCGGGAGATCGCCGCACGGTTCGCCGCGAGCTCGGGGACACCTCGCGTACGCTCCCGGACCAGAGCGTCGATGGACGCCCGCCGGGTCACCGGATTCAGGTCGACCTCGAACCAGGTATCGGGAACGCTGATCGAAAAACCCAGGACCATGGGCTTTTCGGCAGCAATATGTCCGCTCAGTCTCCTCTCCCCCCTCCCTCTTCCCCACTGGCCGACCGCGACGCACGGACCAGCTCGGTACTCAGATCGGCATCGGCCTGACGCAGGGTCTCCGCCGACCGGGAAGCCATCGTCGCCAGTTTGTTCGCATTTTCGTCGATCTTCTTACGTCCGTCCTTCCAGCCGTGCTCGAAGTCGTCCAGGGCATCCTCGATCTCGGTCGATCCCGTCTGCCCTCGGTAGTTCTCCAGCATCGAACGGGTCGCGTTCATCGCCGAACGGATCGACGTCAGATTGCCGGCCAGCGAGTCCAGCCCAGGAAGATCGACCGAAAGCCGGTCAGTGGTCATCGCGCACTACCTCTCTCACCGTGATCCTGTCGCAGGACAGGCCTACGACGACCGGCCCGTTCACGGAAGGCACAGGAGAGATCGCAGATGTCCCGGGGGCACGGCACCTGTCAACGTCCTTCTGAACAGCGCCCGTTCGGACCGGACGGAAAGCCACCGTGCAGGACGGCGACCTTCGCGCCGTGCCCGGACAAGCACCAAGAATGCCCGGCACGCCGGACGCCTCACCGAGCGAAAACCGCCTCCCGGCGACCTGGGCCCCCGCGCCCATGGACTTCTTCCCAGGACCGGACGCGGAAAACGTGATCACGCCCTGCCGTCGGCCCGTCAGCTCTGGCCACGCAGTGAACTCGCGAGCTGGGTATCAGCGGTCCGGAACACCTCAGCCGCCTTCTTCAGGTAGTCGGCCATGCCGTCGAGCCCGGCCAGCGTGTTGGTGACACCGGTATTGAACCTGTCGTAGGACCCCTGGAACTGCACGCTGGACTGGTCGGTGACGTACCCACCAGCGGCCAGGGCCTCGACCATTTTCTTCAACGTGACAAGCTGGGCCTCGATGTCGGCCCTGCCGTTCCTGAGCCTGATACTGGCATCGTCCATGTCCTGGTACGTGACATTGAGGTTGGGCATTGTCAGACCCTTTCAGACAGGTTTTCAGCAGCAAATATCGACCGCGCAGGATAGGCCGCTCTGGCGACACAGCGTGATTTCTGGGCCGCGCCGCCCAGAAGCGGTGTATCAGACGGCTTCTACCGCGGTCCAAAAATCATGCTCAGGCAGGACGGTGCTGTCAGCGCGTACCCGATCACACTTCCACTGTTCTTGATGAGCACAACACCGGGTCGATACCGAAACCCGCGGCCCCACTCTCACGGATCATGTATCCAGGGGACGATCCGGCAGCTTCGCTGCCAGGAAGTATCGCACACCAGTGCCGTCCGCGACGCATTTCGTACGCTTTGCACCCATCCGCCTGGTACCGGTTTACACCATGCTCCCGGCTTGTGACAAGACCACCGGGAGAGCGACGTCGACACGACACCGACCACATGATCGCTTCGGTGCGGACGTCGACGCCGGTTGCCCGCCATCATGCCGGACCGACCGCCGGGCGACCCAGTTATCCACAGCCAAGTTATCCACAGGAAAGGTCGCACGGTAGCCGCTCCGCCCGTTGGCGGAAGATGATGAGCCCGTGACACCGCGCTACCTCGACCAAGCCAGCCGGCGATGTTCAGCTCCGCCGGCCAGGCGCCACCCGACGGCTGACAACCCATGGAAGCCGACGGGCGGGCTGGCCGCGCTGTTCTCCAGGCTGCTCTCCAGCGTGGCCGTCATCTTCCCATCCATCCTGTTCCCGCCCGCCCCGGACAAGCGCGGCCGGCGTCCCGCCCTGGCTCAGGCGACAGCGACAAACGCACCGACGGATGCATGCCCGACCGCAACGACAGAAATGAGCACGCCTGACACGAGCACGCCGCTGGACGACAGGTGGAACACCACGACACGACCCGAAGGAACCGTACGCTACCATCCAGTTACGAACCAGCCGCTTCCCCTCACGACTTCTCCCACGGAGGAGGCTGGACAGCGGGGTACCCGGGCACAGGCAGCACCGAGACACCACGACGTACACCCACCCGTCGTCCTATCTGTCATACTGACGACAGGAATGATGGTTGCACTGATGAGGCGACGGCCACGATTCAAGGGCGGCAACCCCCTCGGTCAGACCAGGCCCGGGCTCCGCCTCGCCGCGGACGGGGGGGCTGCCCGATTCCTCGACCAGGCACTGCGGCTTCTCGCCGCGGAGCTCACCACCGCTGGTCGCACCCTGCCATCCGTGTATGCGGCAACCGTCTCCGACAGCGGACTCGTCCTGCACATCGCGCCGGCTGAACCTGACGGACCGCCTTCACCCTGGCAGGCCGGCCGGGCACCGGGTACCTGGCGTATCGCGCGGACCACCACCACGGCCGACGGCCTGCCCGCCGATGACAGCCAGAGAGTTCCCGTAGACACACCAGCCCCCTATCCAGGCCTGGCCACCGTGGGCACGGACGACCGAGGAGCTCGTGTTCTCGTCGACATCGAGGCTGCCCCCGGGATCATCAGCCTCGGTGGGGACGCCGCGCTCGCGCGAGAGGTGGCCGTGTCCGTCGCGGTGGAACTGGCCACGAATCCCTGGTCGGGCGATCTCCGCATATACATGATCGGGTTTCCTGGGCGCCTCATGTCGATTGCCCCGGACCGGCTGCGACCCAGTACCAGCCTCGACGATGTCCTGGACGAGCTGGAAAGCCGTCAGCCGTGGCACGGCCGGTCAGCTGGCGGTGAACCACGAAACGGCGGATCTCCCGATCCGGCGCTCCGAGGGCGGCCGGCGGCCCTGCGCCAGGCCCTGTGGGCGCCGGAGCTGCTGCTCCTGGCCGCCCCTCCGTCCGAGCGGGAGACAGCGCGGCTTTCCGCCCTCTTCAGGGATTCCACCCAGGGGGTCGGTGTCGTGACCGTCGGCAATTCGACCGCCGCACGCTGGCGCTTCACCGTGAGCCCGGAGCGTAAGCTGCACCTCGGTGTCCTTGGGCTGGAGGTCAGTGCTCAGACGCTGAGCACGCGCGAGTACTCCACCATTGCCGGCATGCTCCGTATGGCGGGTACGGCGTACACACGTTCCGGCCAAGCCGACGCCGTGTCACATATCCCAAAAACGGAAACCACGGGCCCTGGTCCCGATCATCCGCACCCCGCATATCCGACAGATCCGCCGCCACGGCGGATCTCCGCTCCAGCGGCACAGTCGCCGCGCCGTCCCGGCCTCGGGAACGGCGTGGCGCAAGTGGACGACCGTAGCCGTGGGAACGAGGACGCCGATGCGCGTGCCGCGTTCCCGGACGGATCCCGGCCAGCCCCCACCTCGAATCCGGACCAGGTGCCGACGCCATGGGTACCCGAAATTCCGCCGTGGATGCGCCCACAGGCATCCACGGCGGAATCAGAGTCCCTCCATCGCAGGCATCCGCCAATTCCACCGGTGCCGTCGGTGCCTCCCCCGTCAGCTCCTGCGCGGACCCCAGCGACGCGGGCCCCGTCCCCGCCCCCGCGGACGCCTTCACCGGCCATCGCTCCTCCGGTTGGCCGACCACCCAAACCCCCGCCGCCTCCAGGAGAACCACCGGTACGTCCGGAGGCGGCGGGGCACCCGGACGGCGGCAACCCGGCGGGGCGTGCTCACGGCCCTTCCCCGTCCGTGGACGCCTCCTCCCGGGGAGACGGTGCCGCCTCCGTCTGGCGCAACAGAGCGATGCCGGCCCGGGAGCTCCAGGTGCCCGGGGCCTCCGGGATGTCAGTGGGGCCTGTGCCGCCACGTTCTCCTGATGCACACGTTCCTGATGCACACGGCGTCCAGCTGTATCCGTTTCCGCCGCCGACCGCGTTCCCGGCCGAGGCCTCCCCCCTGCCGTCCATGCCCCCTCCCGGTGCGGTCTGGCCAGCGCCACCGTCGACACCGACGGCACAACCGTGGAAGACACCAGGGCTGCTGGTCCGGCTTTCCGGGCGAACCGCGGCGAGCGACGCCCTCGCGGCCCCGGCTCCCGGCGACGACGGCCTGCCGCGGACGGATCCGCCTGACGACAACGCACTGTCCACCCTGCCGGCTCTACTGCCACAGCCAGTTTCCCAGCCGCAACCAGTTTCCCGGCCGCTGGCAGTTTCCCGGCCGCTGGCAGCGCCACCCGTGCTGCCGGCGGCGCTGGCGTCGTCACCGGCGCGGCCAGCGCCAGTGACGACGCCGGCCGTGCCTGGCGAGCTGTTCCGAGCGACCGACGTCGCAATCCGGATCATGGGAGAGATCGCCGTCGAGGCGCCGGGGCCCTGCGATCCGGATCGCCGGGAGTTCCTGACCGAGCTGGTGGTGTACCTGGCTCTGCATCGCTCAGGGGTACTTTCCAGCGCTCTCAGCGCCGTGCTCCTGCCGCCAGGGACTCCTGACGACGTGCTCAACGACGAGCTCGAGCATGTCGCCGGCTGGCTCGGGAGTGACAACGAGGGCCGCCCGCATATCACGGTCAGTGATAACGAATGCTGGCGCCTGACTGACGACGTCCGGTGCGACTGGGATCTTTTCGTCGCCTACACCCATCGCTCCGCCCAACCGGAGACGGACGCCGAAGACGATCTTACAACAGCATTACGGCTGGTCGCCGGACCACTGTGGACAAATCTGCCGGCAGGCCGCTACCGATGGCTGGACTCAGGCAGGATCAGGACGATCACCTCCACCGCCGTCGTCGATGTGGCCCACCGACTTGCCAACTTGACGCTCGGTAACGGCGATACCGTTACCGCCATCGCGGCGTGCCGAACGGGCCTGCGCGCGGCGCCAACAGCCGAAATCCTGTGGCGAGATCTACTACGCACAGTAGCAGCTCGCCATGACCGCAAGGCCCTGGAGGCGGTGATCAACGAGATGTACCAGATGATCGCGCCATCACGGACCGGCCTCGGCATCCAGGCAGAAACGAATGCGCTGGTACGCGAGCTGCTACCGGGATTCCGCCGGCGGCAACAGATCAGCGGCAGAAGATCCACGATAACAGGCCGATAGGAGCCACTGCCGGCGGACGGCCAGCCGGTTCACCTCGGCGCCCGCCGGATCAGCCCGTACCCAGGAAAGCCCAGGGCGCCGGACCGAGGCCTGCGGCGTTGCTCCGTCACGGTCCGACAGCCACGTCCCGGATCAGTACGACCCGCCGGCGCGGTATGGCAGCGGGCCCGGAGGGTAGCCCGGTGGAGGCGGCTGCCATGGCCCCGGAGCAACCCGCGGGCCCCGCAGCGTCCCGAAAACCGCCAGGACCGCAATCGCTCCGAAGGCGGCGAGGTGGATGTCTGACAGATCCAGGATGGTCTCACCAAGACGTATCACGACATCGCCGCCTCCCCAGGCCAGCACGGCATGCTGCAGCAACGCCACGGCAACAGCCATCCTGGCCGCGAACAGGAAGAGCCGGTCCGACCAGCGATCACCAAGAAGGCCGAGAGCCAACAGCCCGATCAGCACCGCAAAATTGTCGACCGCGTAAACGTGGAGATCCGGATAAAACATCTCGAACGCGCAGAGCCCGGCCACGATCATCGCGGTGAAGAACGTGACGCTGCGGGGCTGCGCGAACAACGTGGCGAGAAGCAGCACACCAGCGATCGCGGAGGTTCCGACCAGGCTCGGCTGCCCGGCGAGGACATAAGCCTTCCAATGCAGCTCCGCGGGGGCGAACACGACGACGCCCATACCACCGACGAGCAGGCAGAAGACTGTCCACCGGCCGAAGGTCCAGCCGGCGGTCCAGCCCCGCCAGCCCAGGACGACGACCAACGCTGCGGCGGCACCCGTTATGATCAGCCACCCGCCGACGTCAAGCGAGGAGCCGAACTCCTCCTGGGCGAAGCCGAGCTCCGCGACCGACATGACGGACAGACCGGCCACACATCCGGCCGCGAAATCACGCCAGGCACCCCGGCGGTTCCCGGCCACCAGACCGACAAGCATCACCGGCAGCGCAAGGAACGCCACCGTGAACTCCCCGAAAACGTCCCATATGTCGTAATAACCGATAATCGTCGGTATCCGCGCGGTGTTGGCCCGCGAGATCACGGGGATGGCCGTAAGCACAGCCGCCACCAGCAGAACCGCCAGAACTGGCACCGGCATTGGCGACGAACGGCCGAAGCGTCCCTGCTGGGGTGGCCCGGGTGGAGTGAGGAGCCCACGTCGGTCCGCTCCGGGCGGTGGAGGCTGCGGCGGGGGCGGCACCGGGGGCTGCGCATTCCAGAGAGCACCCTGGACGGGCTGTTCCTCGGCCTCCCACGGCGGGAGCGGAGGCCCGACCCGGGTGTGGCCCGTTTCAGGCGATGGCGGTGGGGTCTGCCATCCTGGCCAGCCAGCTGCCTGACCGTGGCCGGCGGATGGCCGAGACGGCCCGAACGGACCGGCTGCCGACGCGTCATCCAGGCCAAGACCACCGCGGATGACACGGGTAGCGACCCGTTCGGCCTCGGTAACGCCGTAGATTTGCCTTCCGGTGAGGCTGGCCACCGCACCCACGGCGGTGCAGCGCTGTGCCGGCGGCTTCGCCAGCGCCCAGGCGACCACGGAGGCGAACGGCTCCGGAACCCCTTCGAGATCGGGAGCGTCTCCCAGGACCCGGGCCATCGACGCCGCCGGTGTCCCGGCCGCGAACGGATGCCGGCCCGTCGCGGCGAACGCGACGCAGGTACCCCAGGCGAAGATGTCGGCGGCAGGCCCGGCTCGCTCTCCGGAAAGCTGCTCGGGAGCCATCCAGGCGATGGTCCCGATGCTGAAGCCGGTTTTCGTGTTCATGGTGGCGTCCGAGAGCCGAGCGATGCCGAAATCGATGACCTTCGGCCCGTCCCAGTCCATGATGATGTTCGCGGGTTTGAGATCGCGATGCACCACGCCAGCCGCGTGGATGACGACCAGGGCCTCGGCAAGACCAACGGCAAGGCTCATCAACGTCGGGCCGTCCAGACGGCCGCGGCGGCGTACCGCGTCCGCCAGGCTCACCCCGTCGACGTAGGCGGTCGCCATCCAGGGGCGAGGGGCGTCCACATCAGCGTCCAGGACCTCGGCCACAAAAGCGCCACGGACGCGCCGGGCAGCGGTGACCTCCTGGCGGAAACGGGCCCGGAACTCGGGATCCGCCGCCACGTTCAGGTGCGGAAGCTTGATCGCTACAGGCGTGTCATCAGGAGCGAAGGCCTGATAGACCACGCCCATTCCACCTTCGCCGAGACGGCCGTGCAGCCGGTAGGGCCCGACAGAACGCGGATCGTCAGCAGCCAGTGGCGCCAGCACCGGCTCCCCTCTCGCCAGCCCCCATCACGAGCGGAGAGTACCCGACCGGACCAGCCCGACCCACCTTCCAGTCAGAAACCAGCCAGACATCCGACGGCCCTCGACACGTCCGCGACAGGGCCATCACCGAGGCTGGACGGACGAAACGGACAAAGCAGGCGCGAGGACCGCCACCGTCGCGGCAAGAGCAACCACAACGATCATAGCGGCACGCAGGCTGATCATTTCTGCGAGCCCTCCGACGATCGGGGGGCCTATCAACCAGCCGACATAACCAAAGCTCATAACCCTGGCAACAGCGGCCCCAGCGGACGGGGACCGACCGGAAGCACGAATGCCAAGCCGCCCTGCCGCCGATATCGTCGACGGGACGACACATGCCATTCCGATACCAATGATGCCAAAACCCACGATTCCGCCAGGTACGCCGATAGCGGTGTCCGCGACGGCCAGCGCGGAGAGGAACACGACACTCGTGGCCCCAGCCGAAACCCGGACCAGGCAGGCGGCCCCGACGGCGGCCGTCACCCTGTCCCCAGCCAGCCGCCCGACCAGCATCGTCCCCGCGAACAGGACGAAGCCGATGCCCGCGACATCCACGGACGCACCCGTCACATCCCGCAGGTAGAGGGTGCTCCAGTCCGCGGCCACACCCTCGCACAGGAAACTCGACAGGCAGATGAAACAGAGCATGTCAAGCGGACGGCCGGCCCCCCGGCGGATGTTCAGGCCATGCCGAAAACCGCGGGAACCCCGAGAAGCGCGCGGAGCGGACACCGCCTCGGGTGTCCGCTCCGCGGCCGTGCCGACCGCTCCGGATCCCCCCGTTTCCCCGGCGTCCCCGCTCTCATCGGCTCCCTTCCCGGCATCCTCGCCCTTCTTGTTCCTGGTCGGCTGGTTTTCCTCGTGCTCCTCGACAGCACCGAGCAGGGAGACCGGAGCCGACACAGGAAATACCGGACAATCACGATCATGAATTGGCACCACGGACTCGGTCATCACGACGCCGACAGCCGTATCCGTAATATTTCCGCCGTCCCGGCCGGTCGTGTCACCGGCAGCCCTGCCACTGACGGCAACATCTACACCCGCCACGTTATCGATACTCCCGGTATCGGCGACATTTCCCGCCACCGCCGGGTTCCTCGCATCCATCACGGGCGCACGACGCACGATCAGTGCATCGTCAGGAGCGGGCGCGTCACGCGGCAACATCATCAGAGTCGGCGGAAGACCGATGACGAGCCCGAGCGCGCCGACGCCGGCGAGCTGCCAGCCGAGCGGCGTCTCCGCGGCCGCGCCCGCCGCGCCCAGGGCCGCTCCGACAAGCGCACCGCCCGTCCACGCCGCGTGCAGCCCCGACATGATCGGACGCCCGTAGCGTCGCTCCACCTCGGTGGCCTGAGCGTTGACCGCGACGTCGAGCCCGCTGCCGCTGGCCCCCCAGAACGCAAGCAGCACGAACAACACGGGCAGGCTGCCGGCACCACCGATGAGCACACCGGCGGCGCAGTACAGGACAAGACTGACCCGGATCACGGGGACACTGCCGACACGCCCGACGAGAAGACCAATGGCCCACATGATCAGAACTGCGCCGGCCGGTGCTCCAAGTAACGCCAGCCCGAGCTCGCCCTCACTCAGCGCAAGCGACGCTTTCACCTCAGGGATGCGAGGAATCCAGGCCGCGAAGACGAAGGCATGAACGAAAAGGCCGGTCGCTGTTGCGACCCGAGCCGCCCGGGGCAGGGCGCCGCCCGGTGGTGACATCTCCGGCAACGGCTGTCCAGACACCACAGGAAGCGTACCTTCCGGCTTCTGCCCGTCCGAACGGAGCGCGACAGCCCTTCACGATTCATACATCGACGGCCCGCTGGCCACCCCGCGGCATTTTCGTGCTGACAGCCCGCTTTCCGGCCGAAGCCGGCGAGGCAGACTCGACGGATGAGGCTCGTCCTGCTGGCCGACACGCATGTGCCGTTCCGTGCCCGTGACCTGCCGGCCCCGGTGTGGGCAGCGGTCGACGACGCGGACACGGTGATCCATTCCGGCGACTGGGTCGACGTCGCCCTGCTGGAGCGGCTCCAGGCCAGAACTCCGCGCCTGATCGGCTGCTCCGGCAACAACGACGGACCCGAGATCCGCAAGCTGCTACCGGAGGTGGCACGTGTCGATCTCGACGGAGTCCGGACGGTGGTCGTGCACGAGACCGGGACAGCCACCGGCCGGAACCAGCGGGTCAGCGCCATCTACCCCGACGCCGGCCTGGTCGTCTTCGGCCACTCGCACATCCCCTGGGACGCCACGGTCCACCGGACGGGCGGCGCCGGACCGGTCCGGCTGCTCAACCCCGGCTCCCCGACGGACCGCCGCCGCCAGCCACACCACACGTTCATGACGGCATCGATCACCAACGGCCGCCTGGGGGACGTCACACCGCATCGGCTACCGCCACGCTGACGCCCGTTCGGAGATCGCGGGCCGATGCTGTACTCTTGCTCAGTCGGTCCGCTACCGTGGCCCGGCAGGCGCTCGTAGCTCAACGGATAGAGCACTTGACTACGGATCAAGAGGTTGGGGGTTCGAGTCCCTCCGAGCGCACGTCAGGTTGAGACAGGTCAGAGCCCCGCAGCCGATCACACGGCGCGGGGCTCTGGTCTTTCTGAAGCAGCGGGTGCAGCAACGGCCCTCAGCCCAGGAAGCCGTCGGGTGTGCTGCGGCGACGAAACAGGTCAAGCGATCGCGGCGATGTCCCCGTCGTCAAAGTAGATCGCCTGATGCAGCCGGCCACCAAGAGCGGCAGCGTATCTGGCGACCACGTCCTGACCGGAGAGTGAGCCCTGCTCGATCTGCGAGATCCGGCCCTTGGTCACCCCCATCCGCTCGGCCACCTGCTGCTGGGTCAGACCCCGCGCACGACGCACCTCGGCAAGCCGGTGCCCCACCGCGACCGCAAGAAGCTCCTGCTTGCCGGCGGCGACCGCCTCCTCCCCGCCGGCCCGGGCGACCTGCTCGGCACGGACATCAGCCCACCGTACGTGACCACTCATCGCCGATCACCCTCCTCCTGGCCGCGTTCCACCAGGTAGCTCTTGTAGCGTTGCTCCGCCAGTGGAATCGCTTCGTCGTACCAGGCGTTCCACTGCCCGGATTTGTCCCCGGCAACAAGCAGGATGCTCGAACGCTACGGATCGAAACAGAACAAGATCCGTACCGTGCCCGGTCTGAGTTCCTTCAGGTTCGGCAGCGACGAGCCGCTGATCGTGTCGACCAGCGGTCTCCCCAGCCCGGGGCCGGTCTCCGCGAGCAGGTCGATCGCCTGGACGACCCGCGCGTGTGTCGCGGCGTCCAGGCCGTCGATCCAGTCACGGACCTCGTTGACGAGGTAGACGTCCCACTGCCGCCCGTCCATCAAACGAGTATAGCTCTCACTAAACCATGGCACCGCGAAGACCACCAAGATGACCATAGTCAGAACGACTGACAGCCAAGTTGACAGCCAAGCCGGTGGACGAGGGTGGACGTTGGCGGACGCCCATGGACAGAGCCCACCAGGTCAGCGGACGGGGCGGACCTCTGCGAACGTCGACGGAAGATCTAAATCTAACTACGGGTCAAGAGGCTGGGGGTTCGAGCCCCTCCGAGCGCACAGTGTGCATCCCCAACCCGGTCGGTGTGCCACCGGCCGGGTTCGGAACTTGTCAAGATCTTTAAGACAAGATTCTTTGTGGATTACCCTGCATGCGTTCTCTGTCGGGGGACGACCTCCGATCGTTCGGGGATGCCGGCGGCGGCCGGTTCTGCTCGCTCGTCGGGCTTGTGGTTGATCCCGGCAGGCTGTGGGAGCGGCGGCGGAACCGGGCGCCGGTTCACGAACCGCTCCGGGTGCGCGGCGTAGGCCGCGTCGAGGACGCGGCCGCGGGCAGCGTGCACCGCCTCGGCCTGGCCGAAATACACGACCGCCGGCGCGAGATAGCCGATTCCCGAATGTCTGTGCTCGTGGTTGTACCAGGCGAAGAACCGGCGGCAGAACTGGCGCGCCTCGGCGAGGGTACCAAAGCGGTCAGGAAAGCCGGGCCGGTACTTCAGCGTCTTGAACTGGGACTCCGAGTACGGGTTGTCGTTCGAGACCCGCGGCCTGGAGTGCGACCGGACGATGTCGAGGTCCGCGTAGAGCATCGCGACCGTCTTCGACGTCATCGACGAGCCCCGGTCCGCGTGCACCGTCAGCCCCGACGTGTCGACGCCGTACTTCTCGCAGGTCTGCGTGACCAGCTCCTTCGCCAACTCGCCCGACTCGTTCGGCGCCAGCATCCAGCCCACGACATACCGGCTGAAGATATCGAGAATGACATACAGGTAGAAATAGCTGTGTTTCGACGGCCCCTTGATTTTCGTGATATCCCAGGTCCACACGCGGTGGGGCGCCTCCGCGAGCAGCTCGGGCTTCACGTGCGGCGGGTGCGTGGCCTGGGCGCGGCGCTCCCCGGTCTGGCCCTCGGCGGCCAGGATCCGGTAGAAGGTTCGCCAGGAGGCCAGGTAGACGCCCTCGTCGAGCAGCGTCGCCCACACGGACCGCGGCGACGCGTCGGCGAACCGCTCCGAGTCGAGCATCGCCAGCACCCGTGCCCGTTCCTCCGGGGACAGCGCCCGCGGCTGGGCGCGCTCCCGGTGCGGCTTCGGCGGGCGGCGCGGCGGAGCCGACGCGGGCGGCCGGTGGCGCCGGTAGAACGTCGCCCGCGACCGGCCCGTCAGCTCGCACGCCTTCTTCGCCCCGACGACGTCGGCCAGCTCGACCGCGCACGCGTCGGCTATCCGTTCTCCTTCGGCGACGATTCCCGGGTGATTCCGGGAATGCTCTCGGAGAGCGCCTCCACGAGCGCGTTGGCTTTTCCCATGATGTCCATCACGCGCCGGGACGCCTCGAGTTCCTTATCTTGCCGGGCCAGCCGCGCCCGCAACTGCTCGATCTCCTTGTCCCGCGGGTCGGGCGCAGGCCGGCCCCGCGGCTTCGAGAACGCCCCGGCCACGCCCTGGTCCCGCGCCCGGCGCCATTCCACCAGGTGCGCCGAGTACAACCGCTCCCGGCGCAGGATCGCGCCTTTCTCACCCGGCCTGGTCGCCGCGTCGTATTCCGCGAGAATCCGCGCCTTGTACTCCGCCGTGAACGTGCGCCGTTTCGCCTTCGGCTCGACCTCCGGATCAGGCCGGCCGGCCTCGGGCTCGTCCACCCGACCATCATCGACCAGGCCCTGCCCGGCCGTCAGCACCACTGCCACGATCTCCCTCTCCCAACCCCGCCCAAGCTAGCCTAGATGGGAAATATCTCCTGTCTCATCCCATCTTGGCAGGTAGGGCCTAACCCAGGTCGCCTACGCCGCGGCTTGCATCCAGCTCCCGCGCACCGCGCAGGCCCAATACGACGCCGGCCCGGCGCTGCCGGCCGGGGCGCCCCTGCAGGTGGGGGATCTCGTGTTCTTCGGAACGGATCAGAGTAAAGTCATGCATGTCGGCATCTACCTGGCTATGCAGGCCGGGCAGGCGCTGATGGTTGACGCTCCTCACGAGAGCGCCGACGTTCGTGTCGAGCCCTTCGCGGCGGCGGTTGGCGCGAGATGGGGGTCAGAGGTCTACCTCGGCGCCATCAGGGGACCGTCCGAGGGATGAGCGCGGAACCCTCTCTGTCGGGCTCGACCCGGCAGCCTGGTCGTTAGCCACCCCCCGGGGGGCTACGTGGCGTCGGCGGTAGAGATGTAGCGGGCGCGCATGGCCGAGCTGGCGGCGGGTCCCGCGGTGAAGACGTAGGCGTCGCTGTCGTCGAGGCGGCGGCCGGTCTTCGCGTCGATGACGACGGGTTCGACTTCTTCTCCGCTGGTCGCGTCGACGAGGATCATGCTGCGTTGCTCGGCGGGGAGGCGGGAATTGCCCCACGCCGCCAGTGTCACGATCACCGGGCGCAGCGAGCGGCCGAGGTCGGTCAGGACGTACTCGTGCCGGACCGGGTTGGTCTGGTAGGGGCGGCGTTCCAGCAGACCGTCGGCGACGAGGGTCTTGAGACGGGCGGTGAGCATGCTGGAGGAGATGCCGAGGCTGTCCTGGAACTGGTCGAAGCGGGTGTAGCCGTCGAAGGCGTCGTGCAGGATCAGCAGCGTCCACCACTCGCCGACGTGCTGCACCGTTGTCGACAGCGGGCACTCTCGGTCCTCGAGCCTGATCCGGCTCGCCATGGTGACCCCCTCCCCAGTAGCTGCTAAAGTCGAAGTCACTGACTTCTATTCTAGCAGTAGCTACGGGTGTGGGCCGGAGGATGGCCACACTCGGGAACAGGACGGCGTCATGACCTACATCCCTCCTACCGAATCCCTGCATGGCCGGCGTGCGCTGGTCACCGGCGGTACCGGAGGCACGGGCGCGGCCATCGCCCGGCGCCTCGCCCACGCCGACGCGACCGTGCTGGTGACCGGCCGCCGCCAGCCGGACGACCTCGATCCGAAGCTGTTCATCACCGCTGACCTCGCCACCGCCGCCGGGGCGGCGACCGTGGTGGCCGAAACGCTCGACCGCCTGGGCGGCGTCGACATCCTGGTCCACAATCTCGGCGGTTCCGAGGCACCGTCGGGCGGATTCGCCGCCCTCGGCGAGGACGACTGGGCCACCGAGTTGACCATCAACCTGCTGGCTGCGGTCCGCCTGGACCGCGGCCTGCTACCCGGCATGATCGAGGCCGGAAAGGGGGCCATCGTCCATGTCTCCTCCATCCAGCGCCGGATGCCACTGTGGAACGGCACCCTTGCCTACGCCGCCGCCAAGGCCGCGCTGACCACCTACAGCAAAGGGTTGGCCAACGAGGTCGCCCCGCGCGGGGTACGCGTCAACACCGTGTCGCCCGGCTTCATTCAGACCGCCGCGGCCGACGCTCTCGTCGACCGGCTCGCCCAGGGCGCCGGCATCAGCCGCCAGGATGCGTTGGCGGGGCTGATGGATTCCCTCGGCGGCATTCCGCTCGGGCGTCCCAACCGGCCCGACGAGGTCGCCGAACTGGTCGCCTTTCTTGTCTCCGACCGCGCTTCGTCGATCGTCGGCGCCGAGCACGTCATCGACGGCGGCACCACGCCGACCGTGTGATCCGTCCGCCCCTCACAGTCAGGACAGCCATGCGTGACAACGAGCCCCAGCCCATCGCCCCCGACGCGCTACCCGAGGTGATCGCCCGCTACCTGGCCTCGCACCGCACCCACAACACCCCGGCCGCGATCAGCGCGTTCACCACCGACGCCACCGTGATCGACGACGGCACCACCTACCACGGAACAGCAGCGATCGAAACCTGGCTGACCCGCTCGGCCAGCGAGTTCACCTACACCATCGAACTCACCGCCGCGCAGAAAACCGACCAGATCCACTACATCGCCACGAACCACCTCGAGGGCAACTTCCCCGGCGGCGTCGTCGATCTGCGCTACCAGTTCACCCTCCGCGACAACCTCATCGAACGCCTCGTCATCGAGCCCTGAACAGCGCTGGCGACAGACGGAAGACTCAACGCAAGGGTCAAACCGTGCGCCATCGACTCCATGGAGATCAGCAGACCAGGCAGCACCGCGGTGACCCACCGTCTTTCCCGGGCGGATCGCCGGCCGGGACCTGCGGTCAGATGCCAGCTCAGTCGCGGCAGGTGCGACAGCCTCACGCCACAACTGAATGATCCACTGCGCGGCGGGATTCCCCACGCCGGCGCACGTGAAGACTTCAGCGCCCAGATCACCGCGCTGGCCGACTGAAGTGTTCGGGTTCGGTGGACACCTACACCGCCCCCGAGACAGGGACCGGCAGCACGGGTGGAGCGGGTGCGGAAGACACGGCGCCGTCGACCGCCGCCCTGGTCGCCATCGACTACGCCACCGCCCAACTCGGCCTGCCCTACGAGTGGGGC
>NZ_CAKKTL010000010.1:7323-42820 GCF_920664355.1 Protofrankia sp. CiP1_Cm_nod2 | reverse complement strand
ATGCGCAATATATCGCGTACTTGAAGTAACAGAAAGAGGGTGTCACCGCATGCCACACGCTCTGATCACCGGCATCACCGGCCAGGACGGGCTGTACCTGGGCGAGCTTCTGCTCAGCAAGGGCTACGAGGTGTTCGGCCTGGTCCGCGGCCAGTCGAACCCGAAGGTCGCCGTGGTCGAGAAGATACTGCCCGGGGTCCGTCTCCTGGAGGGCGACCTGACCGACCTGCCGTCCCTGATCGGCGCGGTCGAGACCGCCCAGCCCGACGAGGTCTACAACCTGGGCGCGATCTCCTTCGTCGGCCTGTCCTGGCGGCAGGCGGAGCTGACCGGGGAGACGACCGGCATCGGCGTCCTGCGGATGCTCGAGGCGATCCGGATAGCCACCTCGGACGAGATGTCGCGCGTCCGCTTCTACCAGGCGTCGAGCTCGGAGATGTTCGGCAAGGTGCGCGAGACCCCGCAGCGGGAGACCACCGCCTTCCACCCGCGCTCCCCCTACGGGGTCGCGAAGACCTTCGGCCACTACATCACCGTCAACTACCGCGAGTCGTACGGCGCCCACGCCGTGTCCGGCATCCTGTTCAACCACGAGAGCCCGCGCCGGGGCACCGAGTTCGTGACCAGGAAGATCACCCGAGGGGTCGCCCGGATCGCGCTCGGGGCGCAGGAGAAGATCGCGCTGGGCAACCTCGACGCGCGGCGGGACTGGGGGTTCGCCGGCGACTACGTCGACGCCATGTGGCGGATGCTCCAGCGCGACACTCCCGAGGACTACGTCATCGCCACCGGGAAGACGCATTCGGTGCGCGACCTGCTCGACGTCGCGTTCGGCCACGTCGGCATAGCCGACTGGGGCCCGTACGTCGTCCAGGACCCGCGCTTCCTGCGGCCCGCCGAGGTCGACGTGCTCGTCGGGGACGCGTCCAGGGCGCGGGACCTGCTGGGCTGGCGGCCGGCCGTCGACTTCCGCGCCCTGGTCGCGATGATGGTGGACGCCGACCTGGCCGCCGCACGCGGCGAGCGTGACCATGAGCAACATGTCGCGCCCGCCGCGCCCGGCGGGCAGCGGTGAGCAACGTGCCGCGCCCGCCGCGGCCGCCGCGCCCGGCGGGCAGCGGTGAGCCCGTCCCCACGCGCGGCGGCAGCGTCCCGCGGAACTGAACGACCGCCAGGCCGTCACGGCCGTCACCGCGACGTCCCGGTGTCGTCGTCATGAGGAGCGCTCAGCCCGCCAGGACGCCGGGACGGGCCTCCTCGGCCGGGGCCGGCGCGTCCCGGCCGAGGAGGATCCGGCGGGTCTGCTCGGCGTAGGCCTCCGGGTCGGTCACCATCCGTGCCCATTCGCGCGCCCGCCCGCCGGACTCGGCCAGCCGGCCCCGGTCCGACAGCACCTGTCCCAGCAGCTCGGCCAGGGCCGGGGCGGACTCGTCCACCGGTGACCAGCCGGTCATCCCGGCGACGTAGGCGTCGGACGAGCCGCCGGAGAACGGCGCGACGACCGGGCAGCCGGCGAGCTGCGCCTCGACCAGCACGATGCCGAAGCCCTCCCCGCTGCTGGGTGTGCGCACCCTGGTCCGGGTGCACAGCGCGAACAGGTCGGCGGCCCCGTAGAGCCGCGCCAGCTGCGCGTCGGGCGGCGAGACGTACAGCTCGGTGTCCGCCCGGGCGAGCAGGTCGACGAGCTCGGTGGGCGCCGGGCCCTGGCCCGCCACGACCAGGCGCACCGCGCCGACGCGCTCGCGTGCCCGGCGGGTCGCCTCGACCAGCTCCGCCACGCCCTTGCCGCGCCACTCCGGCAGCCGGCAGACGGTGAGCACCACCGGGACGCGGTCCGCCGCGGCCGGCCGCGGGGTGCGCAGCAGGGTCTGCCGCCAGCCGGGGTCGATGCCGGGCGGCAGCACCGCGGGGACGCCCAGCGACAGCATGGCGCCCGCGCTGAAGCTGCTGATCGTCAGCGGCCGGGCCCGGGAGAGCCTGGTGAGCAGTGTCCGGGACAGCGGCCGGGTGCCCCAGATGTCGGTGCCGTAGAACGCGACGAACGAGCGCGACGGCCGGGCCGCGGCCGTGACCGCCGCCGCCACCGGGATGAGGCCGGGATGCCCCACCAGCAGGCAGCGGATGGGCGCGTGGCGCCGCGCGGCGAGCACGGCGCGGGCGGCGAAGTCGGCCTTTGCCGCAAGCGTGGGGCGGCGGCCGGGGGCCAGCAGGTCCACCCTGCGTACCCGCGCGCCCGACCCGTCGAGTGCCCGTTCGACCGTGGCGAGGTAGCGCTCGATGCCGCCGCCGAGTCCCAGCGACGGGGCAAGTAGCAGAACGTCACCGGCCTGGCCGGTATGGCCCGCATGACCGGCCCGCCGCGCGCGACGATCATTACGTATGGAGTTCATCATGTCACACATTGTGCTCGAGAAAGGTGCGGAACCGACGACACCGGCAGCACCGACGCGCCAGCCCCGAACGCGCGCAGTGCCGCCACACCCCGACCAGGGCGCGGCTTCCCGGTGATACGACACACCCGATCCAGTCCTCGCATTCCGTAGTAGAGTCGTTACTCTGAGGTTAGATGCACCACCGTCCGCTATCTACCGACCATCCACTCGCAGGCCGGTACGCGCGACACCCGACCGCCTCGGCCGTGGCGGCACCCCCACGGCCGAGGCACTCCTACCGATAAGGCCGGACATG
This sequence comes from Protofrankia sp. CiP1_Cm_nod2, assembly GCF_920664355.1. NCBI lineage: Bacteria > Bacillati > Actinomycetota > Actinomycetes > Frankiales > Frankiaceae > Protofrankia > Protofrankia sp. CiP1_Cm_nod2. Next base: position 40,132 of record NZ_CAKKTL010000010.1, on the reverse strand, counting down.
CCGGGAATGCCAGAGAACATCACCGCCCCGTACCGGGTGGCGGTCACGCGGACGCGGACGGCGTCCTATCCCGACGTCGTCCCCTTCTCCCCGGACACCGCGTATCCCGAGTACGCGCACGGGCACCTCGGCCCGGCGGCGAACCCGGTGTACGCCGGCGTCCGCCGGGCCCTGGCACTGGCCGGGCTGGACGCGGCGAACGTGGACACCGCACGCTGGAACCCGCTGGCCGGCCTCGTCCCCCCGGGCGGGACGGTCGTGCTCAAGCCCAACCTGGTACGTGAGCGCCACCCGCGGGACCCGCAGGGCTGGCGGTACGTGCTCACCCACGGCTCCGTGGTGCGCGCCGTCGCCGACTACGCGTTCGCCGCGGTCGGGAGCGCCGGCCGGGTGGTGATCGCCGACGCGCCGCAGACCGACTCGTCCTTCACGGCGATCGTGAGCCTGCTCGGCCTGGACGAGCTGCGCCGGTTCTACCGGGAACGCGGGCTGCGCCTCGACCTGGTCGACCTGCGCCAGGAGGAGTGGACCACGGTCGACGACGTCGTGGTGGCCCGCCGCCGGCTGCCGGGCGACCCCGGCGGCGCGATCGCCTTCGACCTCGCCGCGGCCAGCGAGTTCGTCGGCCACGGCGGCGCGGGCCGCTACTACGGGGCCGACTACGACAGCCGGGTGGTGAACTCCCACCACAGCGGCGGCCGGCACGAGTACCTGCTCTCCGGCACGGCCCTGCGGGCCGACCTCGTGGTGAACCTCCCCAAGCTGAAAAGCCACAAGAAGGCCGGGATCACCCTCGCCCTGAAGAACCTGGTCGGGATCAACGCGGACAAGAACTGGTTACCGCACCACACCGAGGGCCGGCCCGGCACCGGCGGCGACGAGCATCCCAGCCGCAGCTCCCGGCACTCGCTCGAGCGGGCCGCGGCCACCAGGCTGCGCCGGGTGGCCATGCTCTCCCCCCGCCTGGGCGGCGGCATGCTGCGGCTGGCCCGCCACCGCGGCAGCCAGCTGTTCGGGGACGGCGACACCGTGGTACGCAGCGGTAACTGGTGGGGCAACGACACGGTGTGGCGCATGTGCCTCGACCTGAACAAGATCCTGGAGTACGGCCGGCCGGACGGCACCGTGGCCGACACCCCGGACCCGGGCCGGCGGCACATCGTCATCGTGGACGGGGTGATCGCCGGGCAGCGCAACGGCCCGATGAACCCCGACCCGCTGCCCGCCCGGTTACTGGCCTGCGGGACCACGCCGGCCGCGGTCGACGCGGCCGCGACGTACCTGTTCGGCTTCGACCCCGACCGGGTGCCCGTGGTCCGCCAGGCGTTCACCTGCCGCGCCCTGCCACTCGCCCGTGGTGACTGGCGTGACATCGAGATCATCTCCGACCACGGCCCGTGGCAGGGACGCCTCGGCTCACTGCCGGTCGAGACGGTCCTGCGGGCCGAGCCGCACTTCGCCTGGCAGGGGTACGTCGAACATCGGCCACCGCCGGCGGTGGCCCGATGACCCGGGCCCGGGCGGTCCCACCGGCGTCCCCACCGGCGTCCGCATGGACGTGTTCCCGGACGGCCGCCAAGGCGGCCGCGCGGGCGGTCCCGGCGCGGGCGGGCTCGGTGTTCGGCTCCCGGGCGGCCGCCGCCGTGTTCGACGCCGCCTGCGCCAGCCCGCTGGTGCGCGGCCACCTGCGCACGCTCGCCAGGCTGGAGGCGGCCGACGCGGCCGAGGTCCACCAGTGGCAGGTGTCCCGGCTGGCCCGGTTCCACCGGCGCTGGGGCCGGTCGGTGCCGTACTACCGGGAACGCCCGGAGTATCTCCAGGCCTGCCTGGAGGGCCGGCTCGACGGGCTTCCGGTGCTGGGCAAGGAGACCGTCCGCGGCCTTGCCGGCTCCTTCACCGGCCCTCGGGTGCCCGCCCGGCGGGTCACCACCGGCGGCACCGGCGGGCAGCCGCTGGACCTGCGGATCTCCTACGCGTCGTTCTTCACCGAGTGGGCCCACATCGCCCACGTGTGGGGACGGGCGGGGGTGCGGCCGACCGACCCGAAGATCACTTTCCGGGGCGGCAGCCTCGGCGCGGGCTTCGCCGGCCGGCCCGTCCTGTTCCAGCCGACGTACAACCACTTCCTGGTCTCCCCGTTCCACCTGTCGGACCGGACCTTCGCCGATCTGCTGGAGCGGCTCGGCGACTTCCGCCCGGTGGCCATCTGGGGGTACCCGTCGGCGGTCACGCCGTTCGCCCACTGGGTGGCGCGGACCGGGCCGCACCGCGCGCTCAGCCGCGTCCGCGCGGTGCTGCTGGCCAGCGAAGGGGCCTTCGACTGGCAGGTGGCGCTCTTCCGGGAGGTCTTCGCGGCACCGGTGGTCCGCTGGTACGGGCAGAGCGAGAAGGTGGTGTTCGCCGGTGAGTGCCCCGCCCGCCCCGGCGCCTACCATCTCGCCCCCACCTACGGCCTCACCGAGGTCGTCGACGGACGGATCGTCGGCACCGGGATGACCAACGCCGCCATGCCGCTGGTGCGCTATGACACCGAGGACGCCGGCACCCTGCTGCCCGCCGGCCCGCACGGCGCCCGCTGCGTGTGCGGCTCGTCGTTCCCGGTGCTCACCGACGTCCGCGGGCGCTGGGACCAGTCCCTGGTCTACGGGGCGGACGACGAGCCCATCTCCACCGCGGCCCTGAACTTCCACGACAGCGCCTTCGCCGTCTTCGACCGGTTCCAGTTCCGTCAGGAGCGCCGCGGCGAGGTGGAGCTGCGGGTGGCCGCCGCCCGGCCGCCGGGGGCCGGCGACCTGGCCCGGGCCCGCCGCCTCCTGCAGGAACGGGTGGGCGACCGGCTGCGGGTGTCGGTGACCGTCGTCCCCCCGGAAACGCTGCTGAGCGCCCGCGGCAAGGGGGTGACGGTGGACCAGCGTTACCAGCCGGCCCGGCCACCGGCGCGGGAAACGCGGGAAGCGCGGGAACAGCGGTGGGCACCCGGGAGCGCCGACGTGCCCGGCACATGACCCGAAGCGGCCCGGCCGGCTCACCCGGCCGCCGCCGGCGGGTTTCCGGGACCCTCCCGTTCCCGTGGAACCGCCAGTTCGCACAACCGGCCGGCTCCCGGACCGGAGGCCTTCCGGACCGGGTGTTTTCCGGGCCATCCGATTGCCGGGCCGGGAGTTCTCCGGGCCGGCCGAGGAGAGAAGTGGGGCGATCATGGACGTCACAACCGGATTCGGAACCACGGGGACGCCGCCGCCGGCGGACGACGGACCCGTCCTCGTCGACTGCGCCGGTGCCCGCATGGGCGGCGCGCTGCGTTTCCTGCTCGAGCTCGACGGGCATCTGGCCAGGGTCGAGCGCCCCAACGTCCGGGTGATCGGACGCGACCGGCCGATCACCGCGACCTGGCTCGCCCGGCGGGAACGGCTGGGGCGGTTCGCCCGGGTGATCTCCCTGAACAACGTCGGGTTCGCGGCGACCGCCGGCTCGCGTTACGTGCTGCTGCGCAATCCGCTGCACTTTCTCCGGCCGGCCGAACTGGAGCTCATCGGCACCCGGCTGGACTCCCGCATGGCCCGTCAGACCAGGATCGTCCGGCAGGCCGCCCGCCGCGCCGACTTCGTGGTCGTACCGGCCGCCAGCATGGCCGAACGGGTTCTCGACGCGGTCCCGGACCTGGTGTCCCGGCTGACCGTCCGCCCGCATCCGCTGTCGATGCCGCAGGCCGCCCCCGCCCAGCCGCGCGAGCCGCACCTGCTGCTGTGCCCGGTGCTGTTCTCGCCGTGGAAGGCCATGGCGACGTTACTGCGCCTGGTCGACCAGGCGGTCACGACGCTGGCCGCCGAAACCGGCGCCGACCTGCGGGTCGTCGTCACCGCCACCCGCGAGGAGGCCACCGCCGACGGGCTCGGCCCCACCGGCCGCCTGGACTTCGTCGGCCGGCTGACACCGCAGGAGCTGACGCACCACCAGAACCGGTGCCGGGCGCTGATCTACCCGACGCGGATCGAGTCGTTCGGATATCCGCTGGCCGAGGCGCGGCTGGCCGCGCTGCCGGTGGTGGCGCGCAACATCGCGCACAACCGTGACATCGCCGGTCCCGTCCTCGTCCCGTACCAGCGGGAGGAGCCGGCGGAAATCGCCGCGGCCATCCACCGCGCCCTGAACACCACCTTCGTCCCGGAGCCGGTCAACCCGTTCGACCCGGACCGCTATTTCAACTGGCTGCTCGGCGCGCCGGAAAAAGCGGCCTGAGAACCCGGGTACCGGCCCACCCGAGAAAACCGGGAACACACATGAGAACCAGAGAACATGAAGACTGAGAACACCGGCACCGTCCTCGTCGACTGCGCGGGCGCGCGGATGGGCGGCGCCCGGCGGCTGCTTCTCGAGCTCGAGAGCTATCTCGTGGACAACCGTCGCCCGGACGTCCGCGTCATCGGCCGGGACCAGCCGGTCAGCCCGGCCTGGCTGATCCAGCGCGAACGGCCGTGGAGGCACCGCCGGGTGGTCTCCCTCAACAACGTCGGGTTCGTGGTGACGCCGGCCCGGCGCTGGCTGCTGCTCCACCAGCCGCAGCACTTCCTGGATCCCGAGGAGATCAGGAAGCTCGGCGGCCGGGTCGACCGGGAGATCCCGTGGCAGGCCCAGGTGGTGCGCCAGGCCGCCCGCCGCTCGGACATGATCGTGGTGCCGACCACCGGCATGGCCCGGCGGGTCGCCATGACCGCCCCGGATCTGTCGTCGCGCATCTCGGTACGCCCGAACCCGCTGTCGATGGCACCCGAACCGGTCACCGGCCGCAGGCCCGAGGTCTTCCTGTGCCCGGTGCTCTTCGCCCGGTGGAAGCGGATGGGCGACATCCTGCGGACCGTCGACGAGGCGGTGGACATCGTCCGGCGCGGCCACCGGACGGAGATCGAGGTGCTGGTCACCGCGACCCCGTGGGAGGCGCGTGCCGAAGGGCTCGGCGACGCGCGCCATCTGCGTTTCATCGGCCGGATCACGCACACCGAGGTGGCGCGGTACCGCCGGCGGTCGTGGGCGACCATCTACCCCACCCGCATCGAGTCGTTCGGCTACCCGCTGGCCGAGGCACGGCTGGCGGCGCAGCCGGTCGTCGCCCATGACACGCCGCACAACCGGGAGGTCGCCGGCGGCGCCCTCGTACCGTTCACCCAGGAGCATCCGGACGACATCGCCGACGCGATCCGGCGGGCGCTGGAGACCCGGGTGCCACCGGAGCCGGGCAACCCGTTCGACCGTGACCGTTACTTCGACTGGATGCTGGGCGCGACGGAGGCGACGTCATGATCCGGCCCGCGGCGCGGCCGTCCCGGTCGCCGGTGCCGTACGCGGCCCCCGCCACAGCCGGCGCGGCGCTCACGCCGCCACCGGGGTCCGTGCCGGTCACCGCGATCATCCTGGCCCGGGACGAACGCCGGGACATCGCCCGGGCGGTCCGCTCGGCCGGCTGGTGCGCCCAGGTGGTGGTCGTCGACTCCGGCTCCACCGACGGGACACCGCAGATCGCCCGGGAGCTGGGCGCCACCGTGTGGGAACAGCCCTGGCGCGGCTTTGCCGGCCAGCGCGAATGGGCCATGCGCCAGCCCGGCGTCCAGCACGACTGGGTGTACTTCCTCGACGCCGACGAATGGGTGCCCGTCGCGCTCGCGGCGGAGATCGCCGAACGGCTCGGCCGGGAGGACTGCGCCGCCTACACCCACCGGCGCCGGTTCTTCTTCCTCGGCCGCTGGATAGCCCACTGCGGGTGGTACGCCAACAGCTGGCAGGCCCGGCTGCTCGACCGGCGGTCCGCCTCGTTCGCCACCGCCGAGGAGTTCAGCGAACGCCCGTCGGTCAACGGCACGATCCTGCCCCTCGAACACGACGTCATCGACCAGGACAGCAAGGGCCTGGCCTGCTGGCTGCACAAACACATCACCTACGCGGAGCTGGAGGCACGCCGCCGCGGCACGTCTAGCGGACCGTTGCGGCAGCTCCGGCGGGTGCTCGGCCCCGACCGGGCGACGAGCAGCAGGCCGCTGTCGCGGGCCATCGCCCGCGACGTCGTCCTCCCCCTGCTGCCCTGCAAGATGGTGGTGACGTTCGTCTACATGTACGTGTTCAGGAGCGGCTGGCGGGACGGCTGGCAGGGGCTGGCGTTCTGCCTGCACCGGGCCTGGCACGAGAAGATGATCCGTCTGCTGGGCACCCCCGCGGCGGCACCGCAGGAAGCCGTCTACCCCCTGGATACCGCGCCCATTACGCCCATTACACCCACCGCGACAGCCACCGTCCTGTCGTCGGCACAGTGATCGGCGCGGCCCCGCCGGGCCGGCCGAGCCTCCTCCGCCGTGCGCCGACCGGACCGGACAGGAGCGGTCGGCGCACGGCGGTGGCCAGCGGCCGGTACGCGGGCTGGCGCGCGGGGCCTGCCGCCTGACCCACGGTGGCGGCCACCTGCGCCGGGGCGCCGTACCCCGGCTACAGCCAATCCGGCTACGGCCAACCCGGCTACAGCGTCGGTGTGGGTTCGGCCGGCGTGTCCCGGCTCGGCCCGGCGGGGCCCCGTCCAGCCGGGCCGGCTGAGCCGGCCGGGGCATGCCGGCGCGCGGTGAGGACGTCGAGGAGGGGCTGGCCGGAGGCGCTGCCCGGGCCCGCCGATGACAGCCGGACCGCGGTGATCCCGACGTCGACGAGACCGGCGGCGAGCGCCAGGCTGGTCAGGCGTGTCCGGTCGGCACCGGCACCGGCACCGGCCGGGCCGCCGGGGCCGAGGGGAACGAGCAGGCCGCCGCCCGGCCGCAACGCGCGACGGACGGTTTCCAGCGCCCCACGCAGCAGGTCGTCGGGCAGGTCCCGGGTGAGGGTGAAGGAGTAGGCGAAGTCGACCGTCCGCCCCGCCCGGTTGAACTCCTCCGGCGTCAGGTACTCGACACGCGGGCCGGGGCTGACCGCGCGGGCGCAGGCGAGCGCGCCCCGCGAGGTGTCCACGGCGGCGACCGCGGCCACGTGGCGCACGGTCCGGCTGGCCGCGTGGCCGGGGCCGCAGCCGAGTTCCAGCACGGTCATGCCCGCGGTGAGGGAGGGCAGCAGCAGCTCCCGCACGAGCCCCTCCCAGGAAGCGCCGGCCTGGCCCGCCGGCCCACTCGCGCCGGCGTAGCGGGCATCGAGCGACAGCAGCCGTGACGCCACCTGCCGGCGCCACCGCGGCGGTGTGGCGTCGAGCAGCGCCGGGGCCCAGCGGGCATCCAGGACCCGGCGCCCCCGGACTTTCCCGGAAATCGAACGGAACGGCCGGTGGGGCCGGCGGAGCGCATCCATTTTTCCCTTTCCTGTCATTCGTCAACCTGATACACCGGAATACCTGTGAAAACGAGTCACTGCGCGAAGCTTTGGAAGATCGCCACGAAGACAGCCGAAAGATGCCATACGGCCCGGCTGGAAGCGTTCGCGTCCATGTTTCCGATTTTAGTGTCACACGGGCCCGGACGGATTCCCCGCCGGCATCGACGGGCGTGTCGGAAACCTTGAGATCAATCGATTATCGCTACGATAACTCCCAGTCGGTCCCCCGACAGCACTTCCCGGGCCGGTCCCCGGCGGCACTTTCCGGGACGGTCCCCGACGGCATTTCCCAGCCGGTTCCCCGACGGCACCGGCCACGACCGCGGCAATCGGAGACAATCGGTGTCACACCGGACAGCGACAACAGCGACCATCGCCACCGCATTCAGCCGGGACAACAGCCTCAATTTCCTCCGGCTGGTGTTCGCCCTCACCGTCGTCGTCGTGCACGCCTGGGCGCTCGGCGGGTTCGGTCTGGTCCGGATCGGCGACTACGACCCGGCCAGCGTCGCGGTGGACGGGTTCTTCGTCGTCAGCGGCTTTCTGATCACCCGGAGCCGGCTCGGGGTGGGTGGCACGGCCCGTTTCCTGTGGCACCGCACCCTGCGTATCATGCCCGGTTTCTGGGCGAGCCTGCTGGTCGTGGCGTTTCTCTGCGCGCCGCTGGCCTGGCGGCACGAGCGGGGCTCGTTCGACGGCTATCCGGTCACCGGGCCGCACGGGGCGGTCCAGTACGTGCTCGCCAACTCCCTGCTGAGGGTGCGCTTCTACGACGTCGCCGGCACGCCGTCCGCGGTGCCTTTCCCACCGCCGGGCTCGGGCATCCCGATCGGCTGGAACCATTCCATGTGGACGCTCTACTGGGACGCCCTGTGCTATCTCGGCATCGCCGTCCTGGCGATTTTCGGTGTCATCCAGCGGCGGCGGGCGCTCGTCGCGGTGGTCACCGCCTGCCTGTGGGCCGTGGTGGTGCTGCGCGAACTGGCGCCCGGCTACACTCCGGGGCCGCTCGGCGGTGTCTTCGCCGGCGGTGTCGGCCGGTTCGTCCTGATGTTCCTCGCCGGCTGTGTGCTGTACCTGTACGCCGACCGGATTCCGCTTTCCGGGAAGCTCGCCGCCGGCTGCGCGGCCGTGCTGGCCGTCTCGATGTTCCTGGACGATCCGCACATACTGCTGAATCTCCCGCTGGCCTACCTGTGTATCTGGCTCGGCATCCGGCTGCCGCTGCACCGGGTCGGCGCGGGCCACGACTTCTCGTACGGCCTGTACATCTACTCGTTTCCCGTCCAGCAGCTCGCGGCGGTGTACGGGGTGCAGCGGCACGGCGTCGTGGCCTATTTCGCGCTCTGCCTGTCCGTGACCGCCGTCGCGGCGGTACTGAGCTGGTTCTGTATCGAACGCCCGGCGCTGCGGCTGAAAAGCTGGACGCCGCGGCAGGTGAGGCACGGCCGGGCACGGCGGCGGGCCGGGCACGGCCGGGCACGGCGGCGGGTGCGTCCACCCGGGCCCGCGGAAGCGCTTTCCCTCGACGCCCGGGTCTCCCCCGGCAGCCGGATGGAGGAATCATGAACGGTCGCGGCGTACCCGGCCCGCGCCCACGCCCGGCGGCCCGCTCGCACCGCCCGCGGAAACCCACGGTCCAGAGCGCCTTCGGCCCCGACAACAGCCTGAACTTCCTGCGCCTGGCGTTCGCCGTCCTCGTCATGATCGCCCATGGCTGGGCACTGGGCGGATTCGGTCTGTTCCGGCTCGGGAAGTACGAGGTGAGCGCGCTCGCCGTCGACTCGTTCTTCGTCATCAGCGGGTTCCTGGTGACCCGCAGCAACGTGCGGGTGCGTGGCACCGCCCGTTTCCTGTGGCACCGCTTCCTGCGGATCTACCCGGCGTTCTGGGTCTGCCTCGTCGTCGTCGCCGGGTTCTTCGCGCCGCTGGGATGGCTGCACACCCACGGCTCGCTCGACGGTTTCCTGGGCGCGCCCCACGGGCCGCTGCGGTACATCATCGACAACAGCACGCTGCACATGCGGTTCTACGACGTCTCGGGGACTCCGGCCGGCGACGCTGTGTCCGGGGCGGCCGGGGCGGCCGGGGCGGGCACAGCCTCCTGGAACGGCGCGCTCTGGTCGTTGTGGTGGGAGTTCCTCTGCTACCTCGGGGTGGCCGTCCTCGGCGTCCTCGGCGTGCTGCGACAGCGGCGGGTGGCCGTCGCCGGGCTGGCCGTCGCCATGTGGTCCGCGGTGGTCGTCCACCACCTCGCGCCGGGCTTCGCCGGCGCCGTGCTGGGCAGCCCCCTCGCCGAGGGCGCGCTGCGGCTGGGCCCGCTGTTCCTCTGTGGGTCGCTGCTGTTCCTCTACGGGGACCGGGTGCCGCTGTCGGGGCGGCTCGCGGCGGTGGCGGCCGTCGCCGTGACAGGCTCGATGTTCCTGCGTGAACCGCACCTGGTCCTGGGGCCGCCACTGGCCTACCTGTGCCTGTGGCTGGGCGTCCGGCTGCCGCTGCACCGGGTCGGGGCGCGCAACGACCTCTCCTACGGGCTGTACATATATTCGTCCCCGGTGCAGCATCTGCTGGCGTTGTACGGGCTGCACCGGCACGGCGCGGTGGTGTACTTCTCCGCGTTCACGGCGGGGTCGGTGGCGCTCGCCGCGGGCAGTTGGCTCGCGGTCGAGAAACACGCGCTGAAACTGAAGCACTGGACGCCGGAACGCTTCCGGGTGGCCCGCCTGCCGGCCGTGGGGGCCCAGGGCGCCTGGTGGCGGGCCGGCGGCCGCGGCCTGCCCCGAACGGCGCCGCCCATGGCGCTGCCACGCCAGGGCAACGGGCCCGGGGAAGCGGCCGGCGGCGCCTTCCCGGAAGCCACGGCTCCCGAGCGTCCCGGCCCGGCCGGGACCTGAGCGCGGGCGGCTGGCGACAGGTACGGGCCGCCGGGCGGGAAACCTGCCCGGCGGCCGCGCGCCGGGCTGTCAAAAGGCCCTCCCCAACGGCCCGGTCTTGCCCAACGGTTTCCCGGCGGCTTTCCGTGGCCCGCCGGGGGGGCCGTCGCCGACGAGCAGGAGAAGCGCCAGGAAAATCCAGGTGAAAAGCGCCACCCGGTTGGCCGTGAAAGCGGGCAGGCCCGCGGTTGCCGCCACGCTCATGATAAGCACGGAGGTGGCGAACGGCCGCTGCGGCCCGGACCGCGCCGGCCGCCCGGCAAGCCACGTGCCGGCCAGGACGGCCAGCACGAGCGCGAACAGCACCACTCCGAGCACGCCGCCGACGATGACCACCTCGACCCAGGAGCTGTCGTACGACACGGCGAGCCCGCCGGCGCCGTAGCCGAACCAGGGCCGGGTGGCGAGCACATAGTCGAACACCATCCCGGACGCGCCGTTCGACCCCAGCCGGCCCGCCGTGTACTTCTCCACGACGTCGCCGCCGTCACCACGGCTGAAAAGCGCGGACAGCATCCACGCGCCGCGCCACCGTGGCACGTCGACCTGGGTGAGGACGAGCCTGAACAGCCCGGCCATGGCGGCGATGACGAGCACCCGCCGAAGCCGCCGGCCCTGGCGGACCGCCTGCCACAGCGCCAGCGGTATACCGATCAGCAGGAACATCTTCGACGCGCTCAGGACGCCGCCGACGAACACCGGGGTGGCGACGAGGCCGAGCAGCACCGGCCGGTCCCGGCCGGGCCGGGCGAAAAGATAGAGCGCCGCGAACAGCGCGAGAGCACACGCGATACCGGCCTCGGCCGGCTGCGCGAAGATCCCGGTCAGCCGGCCGTTGCTGAAGGCGCGTACGGCAACCGTCGTCTCCAGGGTGGCCGGCCCGTAGCCCCAGAACTTCTGCAGCCATCCGACCGGATTGACGAAAAGGCCGCTGAACGCGATTATCCCGTTGCCGGCGACCAGTGTGACAAAAGCCGCGCACACGGCGTCCAGCAGGTCCAGCCGGGTATATCCGGTCGCCAGCCAGCAGCTCACCAGGAGCAACGCGGCCAGTGGGTACAGATAGTTGTCGACGCCGGACAGCATGCTGCCCGGAAGAAAACGGCCGGGTATGACCGGGCCGTCCGGGCTGATCATTGCCGAAAATGCCAGGAACGCCCACAGGCCCAGGACACACGCGTACCAGCCGTCGAATCTCAGCCGCGACGCGAGGAATGGCAGGCCGGCCAGCAGCGACCCGTACACCACCACCTGCTCGGTGCGCACGCCGTTCATGAGGTACGGCCCGAACGCCGCCACGGCGACGATCACGGGCCAGGCGCGGACCAGCGGGTGCTGGTGACCGGTGCGGGGCGCCGGCCCCGTGTTCGGCGGCGATCCCGTGTTCGGCGGCGATCCCGTGTTCAGCGGCGATCCCGTGTTCAGCATCGGCCGCGGTGGCCTCCGTCCTGTTCGTCGTGCTGTTCCGGGCCTGCCGTCGCGGCGGGCGGCGCCGTCCGCCGCCGGATGGCCGTGGCCCGGCTGGTCCGCGTCAGCGCTGGCCGGCCGTCGTGGCTCATTCCTCAACGGTCACCCGGGTGAGCGGAAGGTGGGGCTCGACGGCCGGGAAGACGCCGAAGAGCAGGCCGGCGGCCACCGCCACGACAAGCGCTGCCATCAGGGCGAGCCTTACGGCGAACCCGCCGGGAAGGTGCCGGAAGATCCATCCGTACACCCGTCACCTCCCAGCCGTGCCAGGCGGCTGCCCGGGGGTCTTCGGTCGGCTGCCGGTGAGCTCACCGAAAATGATCAGGCGGCTGCTGGCCGAGTACTTCGGATTGCAGGTGGTGAACGTCAGCAGGCTTTTCGCGGGCCGTGCGCCGGGCTGTCCGGGTACCGGCAGGATCACATCCGTCCGGGCGGGGTCGACCACTTCCGAGCCCGTCACCCGATAGACGAAATAGCGGTCCCGGACCTCGACGACGACCGGGTCACCGGCCCGTAGCTCGTCCAGCCGGCTGAACGGATGGCCGTAGGTGGTGCGATGCCCGGACACGACGAAGTTGCCGACCTCGCCGGGCCACGCGGTCCCCGGATAGTGCCCGGGGCCGCGCCGTAGCGCGCCGTCCGACACCCCCTCGACGACAACCGGGGCGTAACCGTCGCCGAAACGGGGGATGCGCAGCACGGCCACCCCGGCACCGACGTCCGCCGATGCCGCCCCCGGCCGCGGCAGGCCTGTCGACGGGGCTGCCGCGGCCGGGGCCGCCCACTGCCGGGACAGTTCGGAGCGCAGCCGGTTCTGGGTACGCTCCTGCACCATGTCGGTGACCCACAGTTCGTAGACCACGAACAGCGCCACCACGAACCCAACAGTGATCAGTAACTCACCGGCGCCTCGCGCGACGCGTCCGACCAGTTCTCCCCCGCCGCGGAACGTGGGCTGTCGGCCGGGTGGCCGCCGCCGCGGTGGCTGCCGGCCGGGCGGCTGCCAGCCTGATGCGTCCGGCGGCGCGCCGTCCACGCCGGCCTGCCCAGCGAGCGGACGCGTCGGCTGCGTCCTCACGACGGCAGGTGACACTCTCGACCGTTTCCGTGACCCGTTCCAGGGCTCGGGAACGCTGCGGGCGTCAGGACCAGGCAGCACAGTACCCATGATGGGCACTTTAAGTCATCAAGCGACTACTACCGCACTCCGACCCGCAGAGGCGACTCCTACTGGTTCGCCGACATCAGGACACGATAAAGACGTAAAGTAACAAATCGTACACAATCGGGACGCGACAGTCGGGACGCGTCGGCCTGAGCGCCACTGCTGCCGGCGGCCAGTGACCACCAGCCAGCCCGTGCCGCACACGGCCGCGCGGGCACTCCCCGCCCGCAGGTCGCCTACTCCAGGTAGTCGCGCAGCTTCTGGGAGCGGGACGGGTGACGCAGCTTCGACAGCGTCTTCGACTCGATCTGCCTGATGCGTTCGCGGGTGACCCCGAACTCCCGGCCGACCTCCTCCAGCGTGCGCGGGTGGCCGTCGGTGAGCCCGAAGCGCAACTGGATGACCTTCTTCTCCCGGTCGGAGAGCGTGTGCAGGACCGAGTCGAGCTGCTCCTGCAGCAGGATGAAGCTGGCCGCGTCGACCGGCACGACCGCGTCGCAGTCCTCGATGAAGTCGCCGAGGTGGGAGTCCTCCTCCTCACCGATCGGCGTCTCCAGGGAGACCGGCTCCTGGGACACCTTGAGGATCTCACGCACCTTGTCGGGCGTGAGGTCCATCTCCTTGGCGATCTCCTCCGGGCTCGGCTCACGGCCGAGGTCCTGCAGGAGCTGCCGCTGGATGCGGATCAGCTTGTTGATCGTCTCGACCATGTGCACCGGGATGCGGATGGTGCGTGCCTGGTCGGCGATGGCCCGGGTGATCGCCTGCCGGATCCACCAGGTGGCGTAGGTGGAGAACTTGTAGCCCTTGGTGTAGTCGAACTTCTCCACCGCGCGGATCAGACCGAGGTTGCCTTCCTGGATGAGGTCCAGGAACAGCATGCCGCGGCCCACGTAGCGCTTGGCGATCGACACCACCAGCCGCAGGTTCGCCTCGACGAGCTTGCGCTTGGCGATCTGCCCGTCCCGCTCGATCGCCTCCAGATCACGGCGCATCTGCGGGGCGGTCTTGCGGGTGGCCGCCGCGAGCTTCTCGGAGGCGAACAGGCCGGCCTCGATCCGCTTGGCGAGGTCGACCTCCTCCTCCGCGGTCAGCAGCGGGACCTTGCCGATCTCCTTGAGGTACATGCGCACCGGGTCGGAGGTCGGCGCCTTGAGCGCCAGCTCCTCCTCCTCACGGCGACGCCGGGCGAGCAGGTCGTTCTCCTCGGCGTCCTCCCCACCCGCCTCGAGGATCTCGATGCCCTCGTCGTTGAGGACCTGCAGGACGGCGTCGGTCTGCTCCGGTGGCAGCTCGGCCGCCTGGAGGGCGACCGTGACGTCCTCGGTAGTGAGGAAACCGATCTCCTTGCCTCGGGTGATGAGGTCCTTGACCTCGTCCACCTGGGCTTCGCGCGGTAGGACGGCTGGACTCATGGTCGGAATCTCGTCACTTCCTTCTCGGGATCGACCCAGGTTACGCGGCACCCAGGCCCCGCTCCCGGAGTTGGCGCTTGTGCTGTTCCAAGGCGATCAGCTCACCATATGCGCGTCTGAACGTCTCGGCGTCGGTTACGGGATTGAGCCGCTGCACACGCGACTTCAGATCCGCAATGCGACGGGTCACCTGCAACTCCTGTACGCGTGACATCTGCTCATCGACATACCGGTCGTCCACATCGTGGTCACAGAACACCGCCTCCACGGCAAGCTCGATGACGAACCGCCGGAGCTCGTCCTGCCCGGCCGCCTCCACCACCGTCTTGACCCAGGTCTGGACGTCACCGGCGGCGGGCAGACCGGCGCACACACCGCCCACGGCAGCGATCACCTCACGGACGGCGCGGTGCTCCTGGACCGTGAACAGCTCCGGGGAGAGCGTGTCGAACACCGGGCCGGCAAGTCCCGGATACTGGAGGGCGACCTTGAGTACCTCCCGTTCCACCGCCACGACAGTGTCGTCCGCGACGGCGTCATGCCGACGCGGCAGCTCGGCCCGGCCGCCGGTGCGACCGCCGCGCGCCGCGTGGTCGCCCTGGCCGTGGGCAGGGCCGTCGAGGGACGCCGTACCACCGGCGGCCCCTCGTGGCCGATGCTCAGCGACCCGCCGCACCACGAACTCCTCGTCCAGAAAACCAAGCCAGTTATCCAGATTAACCGCGTAACGGTGTCGTAGCCCCCGATCCTTCAATTTGTTGATCAGAGGGGCCGCCGCGTCGATCGCCGCCAGCCGCCCCTCGGTGGTGTCGAGGTCGAAGCCGGCCAGCTTCCCGCGGATGGCGAACTCCACCAGCGGGAGGCGGGAGGCGACCAGGTCGCGCACGGCCACGTCCCCGCGCTGGACGCGCAGATCGCACGGATCCAGCCCGGACGGCTCGATCGCCACGAAGGTCTGGGTGACGAAACGTTCCTCGAACTCGAACGCCCGGATGGCGGCCTTGCGGCCCGCCTCGTCGCCGTCGAAGGTGAACACGACCTCGCCGCGGTGCTCGCTCTGGTCCATCAGCAGCCGCCGCAGCACCGTCACGTGCTCACTGCCGAACGCGGTGCCGCAGGAGGCGACCGCGGTCGGCACCCCGGCGAGGTGGCAGGCCATCACGTCGGTGTAACCCTCGACGACGACGACCTGGTACCGCCGGGCGATCTCCCGCCGGGCCAGGTCGGCCCCGTAGAGCAGATTGGCCTTCTTGAACAGCGGGGTCTCGGGTGTGTTGAGGTACTTCGGCCCGGGGTCGTCGGCGGCGAGACGGCGGGCGCCGAACCCGACCACGTCCCCGGCGAGGTCGCGGATCGGCCAGACCAGCCGGCGGTGGAAGCGGTCGATGAGGGTGCCGCGGCTGCTCTGCTTGGCCAGGCCGCCGAGGACGAGTTCCGCGGCGGTGAAGTGCCGGCCCATCAGGTGGCGGGTGAGGGCGTCCCAGCCGGCGGGCGCGTAACCGACGCCGAACCGCGCCGCCGCCTCCTGGCCGAAGCCGCGGGCGGCGAGGAAGTCCCGGCCGTCGCCGGCATCGGCGCCGGCCAGCCGCTCGGCGTAGAACTCCGCGGCCGCCCGGTGGGCGTCGAGCAGCCGCTGGCGCTGGCTGGTGACCGCGCGGCTGGTCACTCCCCCGCCCTCGTAGGTGAGGGTGATCCCGGCACGGCGGGCCAGCCGCTCGACCGCCTCCGGGAAGGACAGCCCGTCGATGGCGCGCACGAAAGCGATCACGTCGCCGCCGACGCCGCAGCCGAAGCAGTGGTAAGCGCCGACCTGCGGCCGGACGTTGAACGACGGCGTCTTCTCGTCGTGGAACGGGCACAGGCCCCGTAGCTGGCCGCTGCCGGCCGGGCGGAGCTGCACATAGTCGCCGATGATGTCGGCGAGCGGCGAGCGGTCACGCACGGCAGCGACATCGGCGTCACGGATGCGTCCGGCCACACGTCCCTCCCTGCGTCCCGGGTGGAGCGCTAGCGGGCTGGTGTCACGGAGGCCGTCCGGCGCGCACCTTGTGTCACCACCGGGTGTCGCCACCGGCCGTCAGCCCTCCGGAAGGCAGCCCTCCGGAAGACTGTCCGGGCCCCCGCAGACCCGCATTCTTCCCCGATGTTACTTGTCATCTGGACCGCAGTGCCGATCTTACGGCCGCAGCATGTAACACGCCGTGTCCCGGACGCTCCCAACAGGCCGGCGACGCGCCGGCCACCGTCCGGCGCCACCGTCCGGCGCCACCGGCTCCGTGGCACCGTCACGCGGCCCACCGGCCGGGGGCCGTCCGCGCGAGGGCAGGCTTCCAGGGCGGGGACGCCGTCAGAGGACCGCCGGCCAGCGCCGGCCGGTCAGCTGCGCGTGGCGGCGGCCCGCGCTGGCGTCGGTGAGCCGGGCGATCTGGTCGATGACCACCCGCAGCCTCGCCGCGTCGTCGCGGGCGGCGGCCCAGGCCGGCCGCAGCAGTGGGTCGAGCGCCTCCGGCGCGCGTGTGAGCAGCAGCGCGACAAGCTCCGCGATGACCTCCCGCTGGCGCCGCTGGCGTTCGTGCGCGTCCCGGCGGTCCATGACGAAGGAGGCGGTCACCCCCTTGAGCAGCGCGCACTCGGCGACGGTCGGGGCGGGGACGACCAGATCAGCGTGGTAGCGGCACAGCGGCGGGTCGCCGTACGCCTCCCGGGTGGCGCGGACCGCCGCGACGCACAGGCGCGCGATCAGCTCGCTGGTCATCGTCCGCACCGCGCGCAGCGCGTCCGGTGTGGTGGCCGGCCCGGTCACCCACCACGGCTGCCGGCGCAGCCGGTCCAGCGCCTCGCCCACCGCCGCCGGCGGCGCCACCGGGTAGCGGGCCGCGGTCGAGGCGACCAGCTCGGCCCGCCGTCCCGGATCCTCCAGCCGGCCCAGGTCGATCAGGCCGGCGACCACCCCGTCCTCCAGGTCGTGGGCGCTGTAGGCCACGTCGTCGGCCCAGTCCATGATCTGGGCCTCCATGCAGCGCCGGCCGGCCGGCGCGCCGTCGCGGACCCACTCGAAGACCGGTAGATCGTCGGCGTACACACCGAACTTCGGCGTGTCGGGCCGCCGCGCCCACGGGTACTTCAGGGACGCGTCCAGCGTCGCCCGGGTGAGGTTCAGGCCGGCGTCCCGCCCGCGGACGTCGACGACCTTGACCTCCAGCCGGGTCAGCTCCCGCAGGCTCTGCGCGTTGCCCTCGAAGCCCCCGCACCCCTCGGCGGCCGCGTCCAGCGCGGCCTCGCCGTTGTGGCCGAAGGGGGGGTGGCCGATGTCGTGGGCGAGACAGGCCGCGTCGACCAGGTCCGGGTCGGCGCCCAGTGAGCGGGCCAGGCCACGGCCGACCTGAGCGGTCTCCAGGGAATGGGTCAGGCGGGTGCGCGGGAAGTCGTCGTCGAGCGGGCCGACGACCTGGGTCTTGCCGGCCAGCCGGCGCAAGGCGCTGGAATGCAGGACACGCGCGCGGTCCCGCTCGAACCAGGTCCGATCGTCCGGTGTACTCTTCTGTCGCTCCTCGCCCCAACGCACCACGTCGGACGCGGCGTACCACCTCTTGGCCACAAGCCTGAGCGTATAGGCGCGATTTCCGCACGTCTGAGGCGCGAAGCGGCGATACTTTGTGGTCAGCCCGCCCAACTTCGGCCCGGAGGCCCGCCGTGGACAAGATCGTCAGATACGGTCTCATCGCGTTCGTCATTTTCTTCGTCGTCAGCTTTCCCGCGAGCGCCGCCAGCATCATCGAGCGAGCCATCAACGGACTGGAGTCCGTTGGTAACGGTTTGTCAAATTTCGTCACCGACGCCGTTCTGTGAAACAGGGTGAGCCAACGGCCCGGCCCGGGAGGTTATGATCATGGTGAGAATCCGGATCCCTGACCCCACCGCCAGGGATGACAGGTACCTTGCCACCCGCGAGCGACTGGTCGTGAAGGTCCGGATGCACTGGGCCATCCTGCTGCCCGTCTTTCTCCAGACCCTGGCGTCCGCCATCGGTGCAATCCTGTTGACGATCCTGCTCAATGGCCTGGACGCCAGCAAGTCCGTTGTGTCGCTGCCCTGGTGGTTCCTGCTTTTCATGATCTTCAGGATGCTGTGGAAAGTCGCCGACTGGCACTTCGAGCACCTGATGGTCACGGACAAGCGCTTGTTGAAGGTGTCCGGGATCTTTTTCCGCAAAGTGCAGACCATGCCCCTGGAGAAAGTGACGGACCTCACCTACAACCGGGACCCGATGGGCCGGCTGCTCGGATACGGCGAGTTCATCGTCGAATCCGCCGGGCAGGACCAGGCCCTGTCGAAGATCCAGTTCCTGCCCCGCCCGGACCGGCTCTACCTGACGATGTGCGACATGATGTTCGGAGGTGCCCCGGCGCCCGCTGGTTCGGACGACTGACCCCCTCCCGGCGCCGACGGCTGCCGCGCCATCGGCCGGCCGGTCAGCGCAGCAGGGCCCGGGCCGCCACCGCGATGTGGCCCGCGTCGATGCCCGCCGCGGCGAGCAGTTCGGCCGGGGTGCCCGACCCGGGCAGCTCGCGCACGGCGAGATGGGCGAGGCGTACCGGTACCCCCGCCGCGGCCGTCGCCTCCAGGACGGCGCTGCCCAGGCCGCCCTCGGGGTGGTGGTCCTCGGCCACGACGAGACGGCCGCCGGTCACCCGTGCCGCCCGCGTCAGAGTGGCGATGTCCACCGGTTTGACCGAGTAGAGGTCGATCACCCGGGCCGGGACGCCCTCCGCCGCGAGCGTGTCCGCCGCCGCCAGGCAGTGGTGCAGGGTGACCCCGGCGCCGACCAGGGTGACCACGTCGGCGTCCGACCGGCGCACCACCTTGGAGCCGCCCACGGTGAAGGACTCCCCCGGCCCGTAGATCACCGGATAGGCGCCCCGGGTCGTGCGCAGGTAGCTGACCCCGTCCAGCTCGGCCATGAGCTCGACGAGCCGGGCCGCGCTGGTCGCGTCGCTGGGGTAGAGGACGCGCGAGCCGTGCACCGCCCGCATCATCGCCAGGTCCTCCAGCCCCATCTGGGACGGGCCATCCGGGCCGATCTCGACGCCGGCGTGCGATCCGGACAGACGGATGTTCGCCGCCGAGATCGCGGCCATCCGGATGAAGTCGTAGGCGCGCGAGAGGAACGCGGCGAAGGTGGACGCGAACGGGACGTACCCGCGTGCCGACAACCCGACCGCGGCGGCTACGAGCTGCTGCTCCGCGATGAAGATCTCGAAGAAACGGTCCGGGTGGGCCGACGCGAAGTCCTCGGAGTAGGTGGAGTTGCCGACCTCGGCGTCCAGGGCCACCACGTCCGGGCGGGCGCCGAGGGCGGCGAGCGCCTGCCCGTACGCCCTGCGGGTGGCGACCCGGGCGCCGAGAGGGTAGGTAGGCAGGCGCACCTCGGCCGGCGGTGCGGGCGGCGGCCGGCGGCCGGCGGCGGGCGGCAGTGGGCCGCGGACACGCAGGTGGCGCTCGCCCCCGAGCTCGGCGACCGCGCGTTCGGCCAGGTCGGCCGGCAACGGCCTGCCGTGCCAGCCCTCGGCGTCGGCCGTCCCGGAGAAGCCCTCGCCCTTGCGGGTGCGGGCGAGCACGACCACCGGCCGGTCGGAGCCGGACGCCTCGGTGAGGACCTCGTCGACCGCGGCGACGTCATGCCCGTCGACCGCGAGCGCCCGGCAGCCGAACGCCTCGACCCGGCGGGCGTAGGTGTCGAGGTCCCAGCCGAGCTCGGTCGGGCCGCGCTGGCCGAGCCGGTTGACGTCCACGATCGCCGTCAGGTTCGACAGCTGGTAGTAGGACGCCTTGTCCAGCGCCTCCCAGATGGAGCCCTCGGTCATCTCGCTGTCCCCGCACAGCACCCACACCCGGTAGGGCAGCCGGTCGAGGAAACGGCCGGCGAGCGCCACCCCGACCGCGTCGGGCAGCCCCTGCCCGAGCGAGCCGGTGGCCACGTCGACCCATGGCAGCACCGGCGTCGGATGCCCCTGCAGGCGCTGGCCGTAACGGCGGTAGCCGGTCATCAGCTCGTGGTCGGACACCACGCCGACGGCCTTGAACACCGCGTACAGCAGTGGGGAGGCGTGCCCCTTGGAGAAGACCAGATGGTCGTTGGCCGGGTCGTCCGGCCTGTCCCAGTCGTAGCGCAGGTGCCGTCCGACCAGCACCGCCAGCACGTCCGCGGCCGACATGGACGACGTCGGATGGCCTGACCCGGCGGACGTCGTCGCCCGGATCGAGTCCACCCGCAGCTGCCGCGCCAGCTCGCGGATCTGGTCGAGGTCGGCCGGGTCGATCGCGATCTCGGACACGGGAGTTGCCACACCAGCCTCCTGTACGCCTGCGTATCCGTGTCTGGCAGTGCTGGAAAGCAGCCGGTGGCGTCATGGATGGCGATCCAGCGGACGTGCGCGGGCACCGCCCACGCGAGCGGCCATGTGGGGGCTCTACCCCGGGTTCCGCCGTCCCGAACGGCGCCGGCCTGTGGAATCAGCCGGCCTGTGAATCAGAGTGCGGCGGGGGCGGCGCCGACCGGGGTCGCCCGGTGGAAGAGCTGGTAGAAGCGGTACGCGGCGCCTTCCCGGACGATGTAACGCAGCGTGGTGACGACGCCCCGGGTGGCCGGGCCGGTGGTGACCGGCGAGGTGACCGCGTCGATGTCGAGGTCACGGGCGATGGTCCGGGAGCGCAGCGAGTGCCACGGGTCGGTCACGATCACCGCGGACCGCCAGCGGTTCACCGCCATGCTCCTTGCCACCGCCCGCAACGACCCCAGGGTGTCCCTGCCCTCACCCACCACGACCACGGCGGTGGCCGGGACGCCGCGGGCGGCCAGGTAGTTCGCCGCGGCCCGCGCCTCGGTGTAGACGTCACCGGCCTGGGAGCCGCCGACCGTCACGATCCGGGGCGCGACACCGGCACGGTAGAGGGCCAGCGCGTGGTCGAGACGGGCCGCGAACACCGCGGACGGGCGGCCGTTGAACTGGGAGGCGCCGGGCACGATCAGGACGTCCGACCGGCGCTGGTCGTCCGAACGCCCCACCACCCATATCTGGATCATCGTGAGAACGCTGATCATCACGCCGGCCAGGACGAGGATCGCGACCACCCTCAGCAGCCATACCCACCAGCGTGCGTGCAGCCACCGCGCTGTCCACGGCCGCGGGATGGTAGCCACAGGCAGTCACGGTATGCCCAAATCAACGCGGGGCGGCAGGTGTTCCACCGCACAGCGGGCACACCGGCCGGCCAGCCGGGCAGCCGGTACATCCGGTATGCCCGTCAGGCGTCCGTCGGGCCCGGTCAGGCCGTGCCCGACGGGGATCACAGGCCGTGCCCGACGGGGATCAGGCCGTGTCCGACGGGTGGCCGGCCGCGAGGATGGCGGCCCGGCCGGCCTCCAGCCGGGCGACCGGCAGGCGGAACGGCGAGCACGACACGTAGTCGAGCCCGATCCGGTGGAAGAAGTGCACGGAGTCCGGGTCGCCACCGTGCTCCCCGCAGACACCGAGCTTGAGCCCCGGCCGGGCCGCCCGCCCCTCCTCGGCCGCGAGCCGCACCAGCCGGCCGACCCCGTCCCGGTCCAGCGACTCGAACGGGGACACGCCGAAGACGCCCAGCTCGAGGTAACGGGAGAAGAACGACGACTCCACGTCGTCACGGGAGAAGCCCCAGCTCATCTGGGTCAGGTCGTTCGTCCCGAAGGAGAAGAACTCCGCCGCGCCGGCGATCTGGCCGGCGGTCAGCGCCGCCCTCGGCACCTCGATCATCGTGCCAATCAGCGCGGGCACGTCGACCCCGCTCTCGGCGGCGACCTCTGCCAGCACCTGCTCGGCCCGCTCACGGACGATCTCCAGCTCCTGGACCGCGCCCACCAGCGGAACCATGATCTCCGGACGCGGGTCCCCGCCCCGCCGGCGGCGGATGACCGCGGCCTCGGCGACCGCCCGCACCTGCAGGGCGACCAGCCCCGGGATGAGCAGCCCGAGCCGCACCCCGCGCAGCCCGAGCATCGGGTTCTCCTCGTGCAGCCGGCGGACCGCCGCCAGCAGCGCGGCCTCGCCGTCCACGGCGGGCCGGCCGGTCGCGGCGGCGACGCCCACCTGCACCGACAGCTCGGTGAGGTCGGGCAGGAACTCGTGCAGCGGCGGGTCGAGCAGCCGGATCGTCACGGGCCGGCCGTCCATCGCCGTGAAGATCTCGACGAAGTCGTCGCGCTGCAACGGCAGCAGCGCGGCCAGCGCGGCATCGGCCTCCTCGTCACCGTCGGCGAGGATGAGCCGTTCGACCAGCTTCCGGCGCTCGCCGAGGAACATGTGCTCGGTCCGGCACAGCCCGATACCGACGGCCCCGAAGCGGCGGGCGCGCTCGGCGTCCTGCGCGGTGTCGGCGTTGGCGCGCACCGCGAGCCGGGCGGCGGCGTCCGCGTGGGTCATGATCCGGTGGACGGCGTCGACCAGCGGGTCGGAGCCGTCCGCGGGCAGCCTGCCCTCGAAGTACTCGACGACCGGGGAGGGCACCACCGGCATCTCGCCGAGGTAGACCACGCCGGACGAGCCGTCGATCGAGAGCACGTCCCCCTCGTGGACGACGATGCCACCGGGTGCGGCCGCCCGCCGCCGGTGGGTGTCGACGTCGATCTCCTCGGCGCCGCACACGCAGGTCCGGCCCATGCCGCGGGCGACCACCGCGGCATGGGAGGTCTTCCCGCCCCGGGAGGTCAGAATGCCCTGTGCGGCGATCATGCCGTCGAGGTCGTCGGGGTTGGTCTCCCGGCGGACCAGGATGACCGGGACGCCGGCGGCGGCGAGCTGAACGGCCCGCCGCGAGTCGAAGACGGCCTGTCCGACGGCGGCGCCGGGGGACGCGTTCATTCCCCGGGCGATCCGCCGGGCCTGCCCGTCCGCGGCGAACCGGGGGAACATCAGCTGGGCGAGCTGGGCGCCGGTGACCCGGGCCAGCGCCTCGTCCATGGTGATCAGGCCCTCGTCGACGAGCTGGACGGCGATCCGGAAGGCCGCGGCCGCGGTGCGTTTCCCGACCCGCGTCTGCAGCATCCACAATTTGTTGCGCTCGATGGTGAACTCGATGTCGCACAGGTCGCGGTAGTGCCGTTCAAGGGCTGCCATGACGGACAGCAACTGGTCGTAGGCGGGCCGGTCGACGTCCGCCAGCGCGGTGAGCGGCAGGGTGTTGCGGATACCCGCGACGACGTCCTCCCCCTGGGCGTTCTGCAGATAGTCGCCGTAAACGCCCTGGTCGCCGTTGCCCGGATCGCGGGTGAACGCCACGCCGGTGCCCGAGTCCATACCCAGGTTGCCGAACACCATCGCGACCACGTTGACCGCGGTGCCGAGATCCGCGGGAATGCGTTCCTGGCGGCGGTAGAGGCGGGCGCGTTCACCGTTCCAGGAGTCGAACACCGCCCGGATCGCCAGGTCCAGCTGTTCCCGGGGGTCCTGCGGGAAGTCCCGGCCGGCCCGGTCGCGGACGATCGTCCTGAACGTCTCCGTCAGCCCCCGCAGATCGGCCTCGTCGAGCTCCAGGTCGCTGGCCGCCCCGCGGGCCTTCTTCACCGCCTCCAGGGCGTCGTCGAACAGCTCGTCGGGCACCCCGAGCACGGTCCTGCCGAACATCGCCAGCAGGCGCCGGTAGGAGTCCCAGGCGAAGCGCGGCGAGCCGGACTGCCTGGCCAGGCCGGGCACGGACGCGTCCGACAGGCCGACGTCCAGGACGGTGTCCATCATCCCCGGCATGGAGAACTTCGCGCCCGAACGCACCGAGACGAGCAACGGGTCGTCCGGGTCGCCCAGCCGCCGGCCCATGGCCCGCTCGAGGGCGCGCAGATGCTCGTCGACCTCGTCGCGCAGCGCCGCCGGCACCCGGCCGTGCGCGAGATACTCGCGACAGGCGACGGTGGTGATCGTGAAACCGGGCGGGACGGGAAGCCCCATGTTCGTCATCTCGGCGAGATTGGCGCCCTTACCGCCGAGCAGGCCCTTGAGATCCTTGTTCCCCTGGTGGAAGTCGTACACATAGGTGGTCATGGCCGCCCCCTCGTGTCCCGCCTCCCGCGAACCACCGCCGAATCGACCATGTCACGTCACCCCGGCTCGCGCAGGTCACCCGGACGGATCCGCGGCTCCCCTCCCGAGAAGTCGTCCCGAGAAGTCGTCCGGTAGCCCGCCGGACCGGCCCCTGACAGCCAGCAGCCTACCGTCACGGGCCGTCCGGAAAAACGTTCCGGGAACTATCCGGGAACCAGGCACCCGGTTCGCCGCGCCCAGCCGGTTCCGGGCGGTGCCGGGAGATATCCGGAACGTTCACCGGCCACACCCACCAGGATTCCCACCGCCCGGCCGGAAAATCACCTGATCAGCATTTTTTCGCATCTGACGCATGTCAACGGGGTAAACAGGGTAAATTATCACCATGTCCGACAGGTGAACAAAATTCGTACATATATCGAACCCCGCCTGCCCAGGACCCGCCGGTCACGGCGGACAGACCATGATGCGTACCGACGGGCTCGGACCACCAGTGCCGAGGGACCAGCGGACCAACAGCGTCGACCAACAGCGTCGAAGGAGGGGGCGGACGCCGTGCGAGGCCACCGGGTTCTCGGGCTCGCGCTTGCCGGACTGCTCACCATCGGCGTCCTCGCCGTGATCGTCATCCCGCGGATCCGGCCCGCTCCGCACAAGAACGAGACCACCGTCCGGGCGCTGGTCTCGTCGGAGAAACAGCCCTTCTTCTCCGATCCGGACGTGGTCGCCGCCCTCGGCCGTGCCGGCTACCGGCTTGAGATCACCTCCGCCGGCTCGCGCGAGATCGCCACCACCCACGACCTGTCCGGCTTCGACCTGGCCTTCCCGGCCGACGCCCCACAGGCCGACCGCATCAGGCGCGACCGCGGGATCAGCGCCTCCTACGTGCCCTTCTTCACGCCCATGGCGATAGCCACCTTCGCCCCGGTCGCGGAACTGCTGACCGCGGCGGGTGTCAGCAGCCGAGAAGGTGACCACTACCTGTTCGACATGCGCAGATACCTCGACCTGGTGGCGGCGGGCACCCGGTGGTCCCAGCTGCCCGGGAACAACGCCTACCGGACCGACAAGTCCCTCCTCATCAGCTCGACCGACGTGCGGACGTCGAACTCGGCCGCCCTCTACCTGGCGATCGCCTCCTATGTGAGCAATGGCGGAAACGTGGTCACCGATCCCGGAACGGCCGAACGGATCACGGACCGGCTCGCGCCCCTCTTCCTCAGACAGGGCTATCTGGACGCGTCGTCCCAGGAGCCGTTCAACGACTTCCTGACCATCGGTATCGGGAAAACGCCGATGGTCATGGTCTACGAGGCCCAGTTCCGGGCCCACGCGCTCGCCCGGGACGGTTCGCTGACCAACGACATGCTGCTGATGTATCCGAGTCCGACCATCTACGCCAAACACACCGTTGTGCCGCTGACCTCCGCCGGAGACACCGTCGGGCGCCTGCTCACGACCGACCCGGAACTGCAGCGGCTCGCCGTGCGGCACGGATTCCGCACCGCGGACGCCGGTTACGGCCGGCAGTACGCCGCCGAACGCGGGAGCGGCCCCGTACCGCAGCTGGTCAACGTCATCGAACCACCGAGCGCGGAGATATCCGAACGGATGATCAGTCGGATCGAGGCGCAGTACACGAAGGGCCCGGGTTGATGAGCCTGTCACCGTCGACACCGTCGACACCGTCGACACCGTCGACACCGACGACACCGACGACACCGACGACACCGACGACACCGACGCCACCGGCACCACCGGCACCCGCACCGCGGGCGGCCGCGGACGACACCGGCGCGCAGCTGGTCCTGGTGCCGCCCGCGGCCGTCGCGCCGGTCACCCCCGAGCAGGCCGGGCCCGCCGTCCCGATCAGCCCTCAGGCGGCCGCGCGCCTGGCCGACCAGGCGGTGGCCTTCGCCGACGCCCTGGTCGGCATCGACCCGGCCTCCCCCGCCTTCACCACCAAGGTCGCCGCGGTGCACCGGATGGGCGAGAAGGAGATCCGCGCGTCCGCCTCGGTCTCCAACCGGCTGCTGGACAGGCCGGCACGGGCGATGAGCACCGGCGCGCTCGACGCGACCTCGTCGGTGTCGGCCTCCCTGGTGGAGCTGCACAGGGTGGTCGGCGACCTCGATCCGTCCAGGGCGAACCTGCTGGGCCCGAAAAAACTGCTCGGCGTGATCCCGTTCGGGAACCGGCTGCGGGACTACTTCGCCTCCTACCGGTCGTCACAGGCCCATCTGGACGCGATCCTGCAGGCGCTGCGGAACGGGCAGGAGGAGCTGCGGCGGGACAACGCCGCGATCGAGCAGGAAAAACACAATCTGTGGACCACCATGGGCCAGCTGCGCGAGTACATCCAGCTGGCCGCGAACCTCGACGCCGAACTTGTCACCCGGATCGACCGGATCAGCGCCAGCGACCCGGAACGGGCTCGGACGCTGCGCGAGGACGTCCTGTTCTACGTGCGGCAGAAACACCAGGACCTGCTCACCCAGCTCGCGGTCAGCGCGCAGGGCTACCTCGCGCTGGAGATGGTCCGGCGCAACAACCTCGAACTGATCAAGGGTGTGGACCGGGCGAGCACGACGACCGTCGCGGCGCTGCGCACCGCGGTGATCGTCGCGCAGGCGCTGGCCAACCAGAAGCTGGTGCTCGACCAGATCTCCGCGTTGAACGAGACGACCGAGCGCATCATCGTCGGCACCTCGGAGCTGCTGCGGCAGCAGACCGGCCGGATCCACGAGCAGGCGGCGTCCTCGGCCGTGTCGGTGCAGGCCCTCCAGCAGGCGTTCGCCAACATCTACGCCACGATCGACACGATCGACGGATACCGCAGCGCCGCGCTGGAGAACATGCGGACCACGGTGGAGACCCTGTCCGAGGAGATGGGGAAGGCAGCCGCCTACCTGGACCGGGCCGCCGCGGCCGCTCCCGCCGAGGCCGCTTCGGCCACGGCCGGGGAGCTGGAGATCTCCGGCGGCGGGCGGTGACCCGCCGCCCCCGTTCCCCGCACGCGAGGGCGTCGTCGCGACTCGGAGCACCCTCTGGTCCGGCCACTCGAACCGTCACCTTCAGCCATGGTCCCACGCGCGGCAGACGCGGGCGCTCGCTGCGCACGGCCGTGTTCGGGCTTCTCGCCGCGTGCGCGACCGTGTTCGCCGTGGCCTCCTGCGGCTCCGGCTCCGACCCGCCGCCGGAGCCCGGCCCGGGCAGACCGGGTGTGCTGCGGATACTCGCCGGCTCGGAGGTCGCCGACGTCGAACCGCTGCTGGACGACCTGCGCGCGGCCACCGGGGTCACGGTGCGGCTGACCTACACCGGCACGCTCGACGGCGCCGAGAAGATCATCGGACATTCCTCGGGAGCGGACGCCGTCTGGTTCTCCTCCGACCGCTACCTGCGCCTGCTGCCCGGTGGCGCGACAGCGGCCGTCGCCCGTACCCCGGTCATGGAATCACCGGTGGTCCTCGGCGTCCGGAGCTCGCTCGCCACGAAGTTCGGCTGGACGGGCAACCCGAACGTCACCTGGTCGGACATTGCCGCGAAGGTCGCCTCGGGTGAGCTGACGTACGCCATGACGAACCCGGCGGCGTCCAACTCCGGGTTCAGCGCGCTGGTGGGTGTCGCGGCCGCGCTCGCCGGAACGTCGGACGCGCTGCGGGCCTCCGACATCCGCGGTGACGCGCTGACATCGTTCTTCTCGGGGCAGACGCTCACCGCGGGCAGCTCGGGCTGGCTCGCCGACGCCTTCGCCGCCCGCCCGCAGGACGCCGGCGGTATGATCAACTACGAGTCGGTGCTGCTGTCCCTGCAGCGCTCCGGCCGGCTGCACGAGCCGCTGACCATCGTCTATCCCAGGGACGGCATCATCACCGCCGACTACCCCATGCTCCTGCTCGACCCGGCCCGGCGGGACGAGTACACCCGGGTGGTGAACTGGCTGCGCAGCCCCGCGGCCCAACGGCGGCTACAGACCGACACCAACCGCCGCCCGGCCGTCCCGGGCGTGCCGCTCGACCCGAGGTTTCCCGCGGCCCGCCTGATCGAACTGCCCTTCCCCGCCACCCAGGCGGTCGCCGACGAGCTGCTGGGCTCCTACTTCGACCGTTTCCGCCGGCCGTCACACGCGATCTTCGTACTGGACGGGTCCGGTTCCATGGCCGGCCAGCGCCTGGCCGGCCTGAAGTCCGCGCTGGCGGGGCTCACCGGCGGCGACACCTCGCTCTCCGGCCGGTTCACCCGGTTCCGCGGCCGGGAGAAGATCACTCTGCTGCTCTTCAACAGCTCGGTCGGCAGGCCCCGCGAGTTCGTCGTGACCGACGCGCAGGCGTCCTCACCGGACCTGGCCGCGGTCCGCTCGTACATCGACGGCCTACAGGTGCAAGGAGGAACAGCCATCTACTCCGCGCTCACGGACGCCTACCATCTTGCTTCCAGCTCGATCGTCCGGGATCCCGGATATCTGACGTCGATCGTCCTGATGACGGATGGCGAGAACAACACCGGGCTGTCAGCCGCGCAGTTCCGCGCCGACTACCAGGAGCTCCCCCAGCAGGCCCGGGACGTCCGCACATTCTGCGTCATCTTCGGCGAGGCACGCCCGGACGACCTGCGTTCGATCGCCACCGACACCGGTGGCGCGACGTTCGACGCGCGGGCGTCCTCGCTGGCGGAGGCGTTCAAGGACATCCGTGGCTATCAGTGACCACCGTGGCTCCGGCGCACGCGACCGGGGCATGCGCGACATCACGGGGAGCCAGGCCGCCGGCCGGGAACGGCGGTGACGGTGGTCCGGCTGCCGCGGCCTGACCCACCGCCACCGCCACCGCCGTCGACCAGCGGGCCCCGCGGGAAGGTGCTGGCCTGGCTCGGATCACCGAAGAACATCGCCGGCTGCACCGGCGCGATCGGCGGACTGGGGCTGACCGTCACCGGCGTGGCCGGCTCGCCGGAGTGGCCGTTCGTCGTCACCGCTCTGTATGCGATAGGCGCCCTGGTGGCCCCGGCCGCCCGCCCGGCGGCGCCGGCCGGGGCCCGACCGCGCGTCGCCGAGCTCCGCACGGTCGTCGACGCGCAGTTGCGGATCCTGGCCGCCCATGCGCCGGCCGAGATCACCACGGCCGCGGCGCGGGTTGCCGACGCGCTGCGGGAGGTGCTCGACCGCCCCCACCTGCTGCGTGCCGGCTCCCCCGAGACGTTCGTGATCGTGCGGACCATCGACGACTACCTGCCGACCGCGCTGGAGGTGTATCTCGGCCTGCCGCCCCGGTACGCCGAGACACACCGGCTGGACGACGGGCGTACCCCGCGCCAGGTCGTCGTCGACCAGCTGGGCCTGCTGGAGAAGGGCGTACGGGACGTCACCGAGGCGGCGGCGGCCGGGGACACCGCCAGGCTGCTGTCCCACGGCCGCTTCCTCGCGGACCGGTTCGGCTCGACAGACCTCGACCTGCCAGGCCCGACCGGCCCGACGGGCCCGACGGTGTGATCATCCCGTCGGCACGGCCGCGTCCGGCCTGGCTTCCTGGACAGTTCCCAGGTGGGGAGCCCGGCCGGAGGCGTCAGCAGGGGCCGAGCTTGGCGTTGAGGTAGGAGACCACCTGGTCCATGGCGACGCGTTCCTGCGCCATGGTGTCGCGCTCACGGATGGTGACCGCCTGGTCCTGCAACGAGTCGAAGTCGACCGTGAGGCAGAACGGTGTGCCGATCTCGTCCTGCCGGCGGTAGCGGCGCCCGATCGCGCCGGCATCGTCGAAGTCGACGTTCCAGTGCCGGCGCAGCGCCGCGGCCAGGTCGCGGGCGACCGGCGACAGGTCGGCGTTGCGCGACAGCGGCAGCACCGCGGCCTTCACCGGCGCGAGCCGCCGGTCCAGCCGGAGCACCACCCGGCGGTCCACCCCGCCCTTGGTGTTGGGCGCGGTGTCCTCCGCGTAGGCGTCCAGCAGGAACACCAGGGTGGCGCGGTCCACCCCGGCCGCGGGTTCGATGACATAGGGGGTGTAGCGGGTGCCGGTGGCCTGCTCGAAATAGGTCAGGTCCGCGCCGGACGCCTTCGCGTGCACGGACAGGTCGTAGTCCGTCCGGTTAGCGACGCCTTCCAGCTCGCCCCATTCCAGGCCGGCGAAGTCGAAGCGGTACTCGATGTCGACGGTCCGTTTCGAGTAGTGGGAGAGCTTCTCCTTCGGATGCTCGAAATGACGCAGGTTCTCCGCCCGGACGCCGAGGTCGCGGTACCACTTCGTCCGCTCGTCGATCCAGTACTGGTGCCAGGTCTCGTCCTCGCCCGGCGGGACGAAGAACTCCATCTCCATCTGCTCGAACTCACGGGTCCGGAAGATGAAGTTGCCCGGGGTGATCTCGTTGCGGAACGACTTGCCGATCTGGCCGATCCCGAACGGCGGCTTGCGCCGGGCCGTCGCCTGGACGTTCGCGTAGTTGATGAAAATGCCCTGGGCCGTCTCCGGGCGCAGGTAGGCCAGGCCGGAGGCGTCCTCGACCGGGCCCAGGTAGGTCTTGAGCAGGCCGTTGAACATCCGCGGCTCGGTGAACGTGCCACGGGAGCCGCAGTTCGGGCAGGCGACCTCGCCGAGGGACGTCGGCGGCCGGCCGCGCCTGGCCTCGAACGCCTCCTCCAGATGGTCGGCGCGGAACCGCTTGTGGCAGGACAGGCACTCGGTCAGCGGGTCGACGAAGACCTGCACGTGGCCGCTGGTCTCCCAGACCTCGCGGGCGAGGATCACGCACGAGTCGAGGCCGACGACGTCCTCCCGGCCCTGGACCATGGCCTTCCACCAGGCGCGCTTGACGTTGTTCTTCAGCTCGACCCCGAGCGGACCGTAGTCCCACGAGGCCCGCAGGCCACCGTAGATCTCGCTCGAGGGGAAGACCAACCCCCGGCGCTTGCACAGACTGACGATGGTGTCCATGCGGTCGGATGCACTGGCCACGCGGGCGCTCCCTTCCTCTCTGCCCGGTGTCAACGGTGACATGGGCGGTGGGGTCCTCGACCCGGTCTCCGGCCCGCGCAGAGGATCAGGTGCCGTCGAGGGAGTCGAGCACCCAGCGTACGGGCCAAACGGCGATCATGACCGCGCAGGTGTGGTCTTGCCCGCGGCCGGCCGGTCATCCCGGCGGCCTGTCACCGGGCCCGGCGGTGGCGGCGTCCGACGCCAGGTCGGAGCCACCACGGCGGACGGGGCCGCCGGCGGCCTCATGCGCCAGCAGCACCTCGAACGCGCCCGGCTCGTCGACGGCGTAGGCCATCAGCGGCGTCAGCTCCATCCGGACGTCGAAGGCCCCCAGCGCCCGGCGCCAGGCCCCCACCCCGTCCCATTCGGATGTGATGACCCAGAGCTCCGGGTCGTCCACGGCGCGTCCCAGCCGGGCCGAGCGGTAGCCTCGCGCACCGGCGAGAACGGCCAGCGTCCGCTCCGCGCGCTCACGGAAGGCAGCGGCATCTTCCGCTGGGACCCGTAGCCGGGTGACGACAATCACCGCACGGTTCTATCAGCCCGCCCGCCCCGGCCGGGCTACCGCCGGGGCACACCCGGATCAGGCCCCGGGATCAGGCTCCCCGGATCAGGCCCCGGGATCAGACCCCGGAGGGATGGGCGACGACACCGCCATAGCGGCGGTCCCGCTTGGCGAAGTCCAGGCAGGCCGCCCACAGGTCCCGCCGGTCGAAGTCCGGCCACAGCCGTTCGACGAACACGAACTCCGCGTAGGCCGCCTGCCAGAGCAGGAAGTTGCTCAGCCGCTGCTCCCCGGAGGTGCGGATCAGCAGGTCGACGTCGGGCATCTCCGGCTCGTCGAGATAGCGGGCGAGGGTGTCCTCGTCGATGCGGTCCGGCCGCAGCCGGCCGTCGCGGACGTCCCGGGCGATGGCGGCGGCGGCGTCGGCGAGCTCGGCCCGCCCGCCGTAGTTGACGCACATCACCAGGGTGAGACGGTCGTTCCCGCGGGTGCGTTCCTCGGCCGTCTCCAGCCGCCGGATGACGTTGCTCCACAGCCGGGGACGCCGCCCGGCCCACCGGACCCGGACCCCGAGCGTGTCCATGTCGTCGATACGCCGGCCGAACACCCCGTCGGTGAAACGCATCAGGAACGCGACCTCGTCCGGCGACCGTTTCCAGTTCTCGGTGGAGAAGGCGTACACCGACAGCCAGCGGACGCCGAGTTCGATGGCCCCCTCCACACAGTCGAA
Source organism: Protofrankia sp. CiP1_Cm_nod2 (assembly GCF_920664355.1). NCBI lineage: Bacteria > Bacillati > Actinomycetota > Actinomycetes > Frankiales > Frankiaceae > Protofrankia > Protofrankia sp. CiP1_Cm_nod2. The sequence goes on along the minus strand of NZ_CAKKTL010000010.1, from coordinate 7,541 downwards.
GAGGGCGTCCTCACCGGCTTCGTGGCCCTTCGTCCGGGGCAGGCCACGCATTTTCGCCCACCGGCCGTTGCCGTCCATGACGATGGCGACGTGTCGTGGGATCAACGCGGAAGGAATCTCCGGCGGGCATGCGCCGGAAGGATGTGGGTGAGGCGCCCGGAACTGCCCAGCCCCCCCGTTACGCAGATTCACCGGCTCGGCCCCCCTCCTGCTTGTTG
>NZ_CAKKTL010000010.1:0-6747 GCF_920664355.1 Protofrankia sp. CiP1_Cm_nod2 | reverse complement strand
TTGTGGCGGCCCTGTCAGCCCTGTCAGCCCTGTCGGTGGCCCTGCTGACGGCCCTGTTAGCGGCCCTGTTGGTGGCCCTGCCAGTGGCCCTGTCGACGGTGGCTGCGTCAAGAATGCCCATGGCGTGCTGCCCGGTCCTGTTCACACCCGCTCCAGATGGGGCAATGTACGCAACCCGTATTCGAGATGCCACTGAAGGTATGCGGCAATGCATCCGCCGGCCTCGCGCCGGGTGCGGGTCTCGCTTGCCCCGGCGCGCTCCCAGTCCCCGGTGAGCAGATCGGACAGCAGCGTCACGGCGGCTGGGGACATCGACACCGCTCCATGCGGTCGGCATTCCGGGCACACTACGCCTCCCGCCGGGACGGAGAACGCGTGGTGGGGCCCCGGGTCCCCGCAGTGGGCGCAGTCCGCCAGCGCCATCCCGTAACCGGCGATGGTCAGCGCCCGGAGCAGGAACGCGTCCAGGACGAGGGACGGCGCCCGCTCACCCTGGGCGAGCGTGCGCAGGCCACCGACGAGGAGCAGGAACAGCCGCATCGCCGGCTGGCGCTCCTCGCTGGTCAGCCGCTCGGCGGTCTCCAGCATGACCGCCGCCGCGGTGTGCCGGGGATAGTCCGACGCGATCACCGCGCCGTACGGGCTGAGTATGTCGGCCTGGGTGACGGTGTCGAGCGAGCGTCCCTCGTGGAGCTGGAGATCGACGTAGGTGCCCGGCTCCAGCCGCGCGCCGAAACGGGACGACGTGCGGCGCACCCCCTTGGCCACCGCGCGTATCCGCCCGGTCCGCCGGGTCAGAACCGTGATGATGCGGTCGGCTTCGGCCAGCGGCGTCGTCCGCAGGACGACACCTTCATCTCGATAGACCGGCACCTGCCCATGGTTGCACGCATTCCGACAAGGGGGCAGAGCCCGGTCGAGATGATCGCGACACGTGCCGGCCACGGCCAGGCCAAAAGATCGATGCGGGGCCGAACCGCGACGGCCCGGCCTCGAGCGGAGCCGGACACGCTGCCGTCGTCACTTTCCGTATCTATCGCGTTTCCTCCCTCCGCCGTATGCCCGAAACGGCCGAGGAGCGTCCGGATACCGGCGGCACCGGCGCGGGGACGATGATGGACCGGTGCGAATCGTGCGGCGGGCGGCCCGAGCGATCCTGATCGACGACGACGGGTATCTGGTCGTGTTCCACCGGACACCACCCGGCGTGGCGCCCTACTGGTCCACGGTCGGCGGCGGGGTCGACCCCGAGGACGCCTCCGTCGAGGCGGCCCTGCACCGCGAGCTGGCCGAGGAGCTCGGCGCCACCGTCGACCGCGTCCAGCAGGTGTTCCTCACCAGCGAACCAAGGCCGCCGAAGGCGGGCGGCGACCGTGACGGCCGCCGGCCCGGCCTCGTCGTCCAGCACTTCTTCGTCTGCCGGCTGGTCACCATGGATCTCACCGCCCGCACCGGCACGGAGTTCACCAACCCCGCCAAGGGCGGCTACGACATCGAACGCGTCGACCTGCGCGGCGAGGACCTCGCGGGTTTCACGCTGCTGCCGCCGGCCCTCAAGGAATTCATCCTGGCCAACCGAGACGCCCTCCTGGACGCCGCCCTGACCCCGGCCAACGACCCCGCCACGCCCCCTGAACCCCCGGCAGATCCACCACGCGGTAAGCGGCAGATCCACCACGGGACGCCCGGCAGATCCACCACGACCCCCGCGGCAGATCCACCGTGATCTTTACGGCAGATCCACCACGGATCATGCGGCAGATCCACCACGACCCTCACGGCAGATCCACCATCGATCATGGTTGGCGATATCATCGGACGGGATGACGACCACTCCGGATCTCTACCCGCGCCATGCCGTCGACCTGGTCGAGCAGGCGCTCATCGACACGCGCGTCGTAGTGATCAACGGTGCCCGGCAGGTCGGCAAGAGCACACTCGCCCAACTGGTGGCCAGCGCCTCGGCCAACACCAGGATGTACTTCCTCGATGACGCGGCGGTCCGGGATGCCGCCGGAACAGACCCGACAGGATTCGTCCGCCATGACGGCCTGCTGCTGATCGACGAGATCCAGCGGGTGCCCGAACTGCTGCTCGGGATCAAACTCGCGGTCGACCGCGATCCCCGCCCGGGCCAGTTCCTGCTCACCGGCTCGGCTCGGCTGCTGGGCCTGCGCGACCTGCCTGACGCCCTGCCCGGCCGCAGCGAAACGATCGAGCTGTGGCCGTTGTCGCAGGGCGAGATCCACGGAGCCCCCGACAGTTTCATCGACACCGTGTTCAACCAGGGCCCGGACACACCCGCGCCGGAGAGCACCCTGCGCCGCCCGGACTATGTTGCCCGCGCCCTGCGAGGCGGTTATCCGGAGGCGGTACGCCGCACCGACACGCGGCGCCGTGGCCGGTTCTTCGACTCCTATCTGGCAGATCTCATCGCACGCGACATACGCCAGGTATCCGAGATCACGCGCGTCACCGAGCTACGCCGGCTGATCGGCGCGGTCGCGGCGTGCATGGCGGGCCTGGTCGTCCCCCAGCGACTCAGCCGCGATCTCGGCATCCCCGCGTCCACGGTCCGCCGCCATCTGGACGCGCTGGAGCTGATCTATGTTGTACGGAGAATCCCGGCATGGTCCAACAATCTGACCACGCGAGCGGTCGCCACGCCAAAAACAATCATGACCGACTCGGGGCTTGCCGGACACCTGACCGGTATGTCCCTCAAACGAGCGGCGCATCCAACGGCACCCGTCGGTCAACTGCTGGAGAACTTCGTCATCGGCGAGCTCGCGCGCCAACTGACCTGGGCAGAGGAGCCGGTACAACTCTTCCACTACCGTGACCGCGACGGTAATGAGGTGGACGCCGTGCTGGAACGCGCGTCAGGCGAGATCGTCGGCATCGAGGTCAAAGCCTCCGAGACGGTCCGCGCGGACGACTTCCGAGGGCTGCACCAGCTCGCCCGGAAAGCCGGTGACCAGTTCATCGCGGGCTACGTGATGTACACGGGAGCGCAGCCACTCCCGTTCGGCGACCGCATGCACGCCCTACCGATCGAAACGATCTGGACGCTGTGAGACAGGGATCCCGTTGTGTCCATTCACGGGTGGTGACTTGATCAACACCGTGTGGATGTTGGTTTAGATGGTGAGGGCGGGCAGGGCACTGGCCGCTCGCGGAACCGGTATCCAGGGTTTGCCCGCGAGGGCGTGGCGGATGGCGTCGATGGCGGTCAGGCCGTGGTCGCGGGCGGAGACGAGGTAGGCGCGCACGCGGAGGTAGCCCGCCAGGGTGCGGGGGGGTGTGCCAGTAGCCCGAGACGGCCTGGTGGCGTTTCGGGAGGCGGATGGCCTGCTCGGCGGGATTGTTCGTCCAGGGGATCGTGAAGTTGGTGGTGAACAGCCAGACCTGGTCGGCCTTCGTGGCGAGCCGGCGGGCGAGGACCAGACCGGGATGGTTGCGGTCATCGACGCGCCCGGCGCGAGCTGCTGCACCGCCCGCAACGACCTGATCAGATGGGCACAGCACCGCTGCCCCCCGGCGCGGGTGGGGTCGTACTGGTGCCAGCCGGCGTAGTCGTCGCGGGTCAGGTAGCCGGTGAACCCGTCGAGCACCCCGGTGGCGTCGATGGCCTCCGACGAGCGTGAACGGATCGCCGCGTACCAGACCAGCCCGGGTGTCGGCGTGCGCACGACCAGCAGGTGCGGGGTGCCCGACAGGACCGTGCCCGTGACCTCGTCCAGGTCCCTGCGTAGCACGTTGACCGGGGACTCGTCGCCGCACAGCACCGGCTCGGCGCGCAGCGCCGCCTTTATCGCTCCGTCGAACCCGGCCGCTTCCAGGTCGTGAGCGAGTCGTGCGTTCGCGCGGGCGACGAACCCGGCCGAGACCTCCACCCCCAGCAGCGCGCCGATGACCATCGCGGCCCGTTCCACCGGCACGTCGGCCTCCGAGGCCAGCAGCACCGCCGCCGCGTGCAGCCGGGGCCCGTAGGACACCGTGCCCGCCGCCGCGTGCGCCACCCCGGGCACCCCGGCGGTGGTGACCTTCCGACAGCAGCCGCAACGACGCCGCGGCAGCACCCACTCCACCTTCTCCAGCACCGGACCGAGCAGGTCCCAGACCTGCGCCCACGTGTCGGGGAGCACCGTGGCGCCGGTCAGGTCGGCCTCGCACGACGAGCACTCCAACGGCGGGTCCGCCGGTAACGACCGGTCCGGCTCGGCCTCCCGCCGCAGCCCCGCCCCCGGATGGCCCGGCTGCCCACCGGGCTTGCGGTCCTTGGACCGGACCCGCTCCGAGGCCTGGCGCCGCGGCGCCTTCCGCTTCTCTCTGACGCCGATCGGCTCCTTCGACGGCGGGACCGACGAGTTCGTGCTGTCCATCCCGACCCGCCGCCGCAACTCGGCGACCTCCAACTCCAGCTCGGTGACTTTCCGCTCTAGCTCCGCGGCCCGCCCACGCCCCTGGTCCCGCTCCGCGCGCACCGCGTCTATCTCCGCCTCATGGCGCGCCGCGGCGTCCTCCACCACCTGCCGCAACCGGCCGTTCACCACCGCGAGCTTCTCGTTACCCGCCTCAGCCTCAGCCAGACCCACCCGCGCCTGCGCCAGCCCGGCAGCCAACTCCTCGATCCGCGCCTCAGCCGCCGCCAGACACGGCTCCCACCACACGGACGGGCCAGTCACAACCCAGATCATCCGCCGCCAGCCCCGACCACCAGACACCAGCGGCGTGTCACACCAACGCAAACACCCAGCTCAGCGGACTACGATCTTGCACCCCTGAATGGACACATCCCGTTCTATCCGACCCAGGTCGCACAACCCATGCCGCAGGGTGGCATTCTCGACTTGTGGGCAACGGGGGCGACGCGGCCGGTAGTGACGACTACGAGTTCGACTTCTTCATCAGCCGCACGAAGGCGGACAGGGGCTGGGCGGAGTGGATCGCCTGGCACCTGGAGGCGACCGAACGGGAACCGGGCCGGCGGTTCCGAGTGCTGCTTCAAGACTGGGACTTCGTCCCGGGCAGGGACTGGACCGACCGTATGGAGGAAGGCATCCGACGGGCCGAACGAGTCCTGCCGGTCCTGTCCCCGGACTATCTCGGCAGCTCGCCCTTCGGTACAGCTGAATGGCGGCCGTTCTGGCGCTCCGATCCACAGGGACACCAGCGCCGGACGATTCCTGTTCGAGTTCGTGAATGCAAACCAGACGGACTGCTCGGATCAATTATCTATATCGACCTCATAGGTCTGAAGAACGAGGACGAGGCCGCGAGCCGCCTGCTATCCGGCATTCAGGCAGCCCTGGGAGGGCGTATCAAGCCGCCGGTCAAACCACCGTGGCCAGGCCATGAAATCGGCCACTTCAGGAGCATCGCGCCCCGCGCGGTGTCGACCCGGCCGGATTTTCCTGGCGCGTCATCCGACACCGACAGGATAGCCGGCGAAACAATCAGTGAATCCACCGTCACCGTGCTGCACCTGTCGGGAATGCGGTTACTCGCCCAGCCCGCAGCCGGCCGGACGCCTGCGACGCTGGTCACCTGGCTGTCCGACGACCTGCGCCGACTGGCTACCGGCGCCGACAGCGGCATCGACGTCGGCGCAGGCGGGCCACGTCCGGATCTCGTCGTCGTCACCGGCGACCTCACCGAGACGGGCACGAAACCCGAGTTCGAGCAGGCATATGACCTGCTGGCCGGGCTGGCCGACGCCCTGGGCCTCGACCACGACCGCTTCGCGATCATCCCAGGCAGTCACGACGTCAGCCGTAAGCTCTGCGAGGCGCACTTTCTTCAGCAGGAAGCCGAGGGCAAGGAGCCGATCCCGCCGTACTCGCCGAAATGGAAGTTCTTCAACAAGCTGCTGCGCCACTTCTACGACCCGGACACGGACATCGTTTTCCAGGTCGGTGAAGAATGGTCGCGTTTCGCCATGCCCGGCCTGAAGGTCGTGGTGGCGGGGCTGAACTCGACGATGGCCCAGTCACATCTGGTGCACCACGGCTGGCTGGGCACCGAGCAGCTCGGCAGCGTCGCCGACGCCCTGCACGAGTTCACCCGGGACGGCTGGCTGCGGATCGGCGCCGTGCACCACAGCCCCGCCGGCGAGAATCCTGACGAGCGCCCGCCGGGGATATCCGAGGACGGCGTCCTGCGGGACACCGAAGAGCTCGACCGGATTCTTGCCCCTCACCTGAACCTGCTGCTGCACGGGCAGGACACAGACGCCCACACGCTCCCGTCGGGCCTGCCCACACTCCCGCTGCGACAGGATGACGGCCGGCTAAGCTACCAGGTGATCCGGATCAACCGGACGGGGTTCACCTGTTTCGCGCCCGCTCACAGCCCTGCCGGCCGGCGGCAACCGGCCCACACGTCCCACGACCTCACCTCGGCGCACGCCGTCTTTCCCCCGCCAGCCCGAAGCGACCCCAACGGTTGCAACAAGCGACGGCCCCGACCGCCTGACCCCGACGAGACACCCCTGCCACCGCCGTGGCCCCGTGACCGTCCTCGGGACCTGCTGGACGACGCCGCCGAAGTGGCCAGGCTGCGCTACCCGGCCGCGACGGTCGAGCGGGTGGAGGCCGCCGGGGAACGAGCCGCCCACCTGCGGGTCTGGCGCGCCGAGGGGCAGGTGGTGGAGCAGCGTGTGATCGGCCTGCTCGACGGCAACGCCGATGCCGACGCGCTGGCGGAGTTCGTCCGGACGATCCACCGGCCCTACCTTGCCACGAG
>NZ_CAKKTL010000009.1:27055-43345 GCF_920664355.1 Protofrankia sp. CiP1_Cm_nod2 | reverse complement strand
GCCGGCGGCCGCCCGCCCGCGCCGCGCCGCGCCGCCGGCCGCCGGCTGTCCCGGGGGCTGTCCCGAACGGGCGCGCACGTGCGTCCGGGAACCCTGGAGAGGTCCCGTTCGTCCCGCAGAACACAAGGCCCCATAACCCCACGTCGCCGTGGGCATGCGTGATCGAGTCCAGTAGGCTGCGTCGCGTTCGGTGCGGGGGGCGGCCAGGGCCCCGGAATACAGGAACAGCCCCGATCGCAATGACAGCAGGAGGAGCAAGTGGGAGTCAGCCTCAGCAAGGGCGGAAACGTTTCGCTGACCAAGGAGGCGCCCGGCCTGACCAGTATCGTCGTCGGCCTCGGCTGGGATGTCCGCAGCACGACCGGCGCTGATTTCGATCTTGATGCGAGCGCGATCGCCCTCGGATCCAATGGCAAGGTCCTCTCGGACAGTCACTTCGTCTTCTTCAACAATCTCAAGAGCCCGGACGGTGCCATCGAACATCAGGGCGACAACCTCACCGGCGAGGGCGAGGGCGACGACGAGGCGATCAACGTGAGTCTCGCCGGTCTGCCCGTGGAGGTCGACAAGGTGGTGTTTCCGGTTTCGATCTATGATGCGGACACGCGCCAGCAGAACTTCGGCCAGGTCCGCAACGCGTTCATCAGGATCGTCAACGGGGTGGGGGGCACCGAGATCGCGCGTTACGATCTCACCGAGGACGCCTCCACCGAAACTGCGATGGTCTTCGGTGAAGTCTACCGGCACGGCGCCGAGTGGAAGTTCCGGGCCGTCGGCCAGGGCTATGCCTCCGGGCTTGCCGGCATCGCCCGGGACTACGGAGTCAATGTCTGATCCTTCTGCCCTGACGCCCGGTCGTCGCGACCGGGCGGCCCGGGCCGGGGAAGCGGGCCGGGAGCGCCGGTGCCACCGCGTCCGCCGGGCCGTGGACGGCGAGGCCCGGCGGGCTGGACGGGGCGAGGCCCGGCGGGCTGGACGGGGCGAGGCCCGGCGGGCTGTGGGCGGCGGGCGGACGCCGTGCTGACGGCCCGTGCCCGCGTGCGGGGCGCCGGTGGTCCCGGTTTGGCCGGTTACCCGGCGGTGCCGGCTCGGCCGGTTACGATGCCCGGGATCGCGGTCAACGGCCAGGCGGCCCCGTGACTGTGCGGGGCACCCGTGGCGGGGTACCCGTAACTGTGCGGGGTAACTGTGCGGTCATGGTCAGGACATGGCCATGACCCGCGCCGCGCCCGGCCCGGGCCGACGCGCGGCTGACGTGATGCCTCGATGCTCCGGACCGGGGTCGAGGCGCGGTGGGTGGTGCTCCCGGTACCGCGCCAGACCCGGTCCGGAGGAAGGGTGCCTGTCCTCGTGCATGCCCTGCGAATCTTTGGTTGGTCGCTGGCGGTCACCGTGGTCGGTGTCGCGTTGGCCGGAGTGCTCGGCGGCCCGGAGACGGCCGCGATCGTCGCCATCCTGGCCGTGCTGGAGATAAGCCTGTCGTTCGACAACGCGGTCATCAACGCCACGATCCTGCGCCGGATGAACGAGTTCTGGCAGCGGATATTCCTCACCGTCGGCATCCTGATCGCCGTATTCGGGATGCGCCTGCTGTTCCCGATCGTCATCGTCGCGCTCACCGCGCATCTCGGCCCCATCGAGGTCTTCGACCTCGCGTTGAACAACCCGGACGAGTACGCGGCCCGGCTGCACGACGCGCATCCGGCCATCGCCGCCTTCGGTGGCATCTTCCTCTTCATGATCTTCCTGGATTTCATGTTCGACCCCGAACGTGACGTCCAGTGGCTCCGCTGGATCGAGGAGCCGCTGCGCAGGGCGGGGCACCTCGATGTGCTGTCGGTCGTGGTCGGGCTCGTCGCGCTCCTCATCGTCGCCGAGGCGTTCTCCGGTGACGCGATCCAGCAGGTGCTCACGGCCGGTGTCGCCGGTATCGCCACCTATCTGGGCGTGCGTGGTCTCGGTGAGTTCTTCGAGGCGCGCGGCCTGGGAGCCGACGACGATGACGCGCAGGACGCCGGGCAGGACGCCGACGACGCCACCGCGGTGGCTCCCGTGGGGACCGCGCCCGCGGCGGGGCCGGCCGGCGGCAAAGGCGGTCCCAACACGCTGGTCCTCGCGTCGGGGAAGGCCGCGTTCTTCCTGTTCCTGTACCTGGAGGTCCTGGACGCGTCGTTCTCCTTCGACGGCGTGGTGGGCGCTTTCGCGATCACTCAGAAGATCTTCGTCATCGCGGCCGGGCTCGGTATCGGCGCCATGTACATCCGGTCGATCACCGTCTACCTCGTCCGCAAGGGCACCCTGCAGGAGTATGTCTACCTGGAGCACGGCGCCCACTACGCCATCGGCGCGCTCGCGGTGATCCTCGCTGTCAGCATCGAGACCGAGGTCCCGGAGATCATCACCGGTCTCGTCGGTGTCGGGTTCATCGGAGTCGCCCTGATCTCCTCTCTGCTGCGCCGGAACAAGGAGCGGCGTGCCGGCGCGGACGAGGGCGACGGCCCGGACGAACGGCAGCGTGAGATCGTTACTGCCGGTTCATGACAGTCGTGCGTCCATGACAGCGCCGCCCATGGACGGCGGCGCCCATGACAGCGAAGATTCTTGATCGTGTATGTGCCACCACGGGGGTCACGGCGAGCCGGCGGCAGGGCCGGGACGACCACCACAAGGGAGCGGAACATGCCCATCGACTACAGCAAGCGCTCCACCGACTCATCCGCCGGTTCGTCCCCCGGCACGCCCGGGGTATCGCTGAACAAGGTGACTCTCACCAAGGGTGCACCTTCGGTCTCCCTGAGCAAGCAGGGCGGCGGCGGGCGGCTGCACGTCAACCTCAACTGGAACGCCCAGGGCGCGGCGGGCGCCGGCGGCAAGGGCGGCTTCCTCAAGCGGGTGCTGAGCGTCGGGCAGGGCGGGATCGACCTCGACCTGGCCAGCCTGTACGAGCTCACCGACGGCCGTAAGGGGGTCGTGCAGGCGCTCGGTAACGCGTTCGGCTCCCTCGACGCGCACCCGTACGTCCAGCTCGACGCCGATGACCGCACCGGTGCCTCCGCCGGTGGGGAGAACCTGTTCGTCAACCTGGCCCACGTCGCGGAGATCCGCCGTCTGCTGATCTTCGCTTTCATCTACTCCGGCGTCCCGAACTTCGACCAGGCCGGCGCGGTGGTGACCCTCACCCCGGCGCGGGGCGCGCCCATCGAGGTCCGGCTGGACGAGCGGGCCGGCAGCGCCCGGATGTGCGCGATCGCGCTGCTGACCAACCAGGGCGGCAACGACCTCATCGTGAGCAGGGAGGTGCGCTACGTCGGCAGCCACCAGGAACTCGACCAGGCCTTCGGCTGGGGACTGAACTGGACTCCGGGGCGCAAGTAGGCGCATGCGGACGAGTAGGAGAATATTGGGCGAATAGGCGTGTAAGGAAGGCGAACGGGCAACAGGGCCGGGAGCCAGGAGCATGATCAGGGGGACGACGAGATGTGGCTGCGCGCAGCCGGGGAGTGGAAGCGGACGTGAGCCGGCCGGTGCCGGTACCGCCCACGGGCGGTGGGCCCGTTTCGACATCCCGGCCACGGCACGGGCTGGTGGCCGGTACGCCACGTCCGGTGCCACCGGGTGACAACAGCGACGGGACGGGCCCGGCGGAACCGGGAGAGATCGTGGCCGGCACCGGGGATGCCGGGGATGACGGGCGTGACGGGCGTGACGCCCCGCCGGCCGTGCGGCCGGGGGACGCGACCGGCCCCGCGCCGGCCGATCATCCGCAGGCCGGCCTCCCGCCGGCCGGCCTCCCGCCGGCGGAGCCGGCCGTGACCATTGCCGCCGAGCCCGAGCAGCCCGCGGCACGGCCCCCCGCGGTTGGCGCGGCCGGCGGGATCGCTGACGGGCAGGAGGCCGCCGCCGGGGCCGCGGCTGAGGGCAGGGCCAAGGGCAAGAAGGGCAAGACCGGGACCGAGGGCAGGGCCGCGGACAAGACCGAGGACAGGGCCGAGGGCAGGGCCGCGGACGGGGCTGCCGCCGGGAACGCCGTCGGCGACGGCGACGCCGAGGGCCCCGCGGCCACCGCCGTCGCCGGCCGCCTGGACGAGCTGGCCCGGCGTCTCGAGGAGCTGGCCAGGCTCCGGCGTCACGACGCCGACCTGGTGGACCGCCTGCACGCCGAGAACACCCGGCTGCGGGCGGGTGAGCTGACCGAGGCGATGTCACCGTTGCTGCGGGGCCTGATGCGGCTGCACGACCAGATGACGAGCCTGGGCGCGGACGACGGCCAGAGCGTCGCCGGTATCCTGCGTACGCAGCTGTTGCAGATCATGGACGTCGCCGTGGACGTCCGTCCGTACACCGCGGTCGTGGGCATGCCCTTCGACCCGGCCCGGCACGTCGGCGTGCGCCGTATCGGTACGGACGACGCCAAGCGTGACCGGACGATCGCCCGGACCGTCAGACCCGGCTTCGTCCGCGGTGAGTCGATCGTGGTGCGCCCAGCCGAGGTGGAGGTCTTTCGGGCACACTAGGGGGCCGACAACAGCAGAAGGCCGACAAAGAGGGCCAACAACGGCGCGGCCATGGTTCTCGTGCGCCCGGTTCCCGGCCGGATCCGGGTGCCGGGGACCGGCCCGGTGGGCCCGGGGGCCTGGCGCCCCTGACCGTGGGCCGCGGCAGCGCGATGCTTTTCTTCGTGCGCCCGGGCCCTGGGCGGTGGCCGCGGTTTGGCGGAGGGAAGCTACATGACGCGGACGAAGGTGTTCGGGATCGACCTGGGAACGACGTACTCGTGTATCGCCCAGGTGGACGAGTACGGGCGCCCGGACGTCATCCGTAACATCGAGTCGCAGCCGACCACGCCGTCGGTGGTGCTCTTTGACGAGTCGCCCGGCGGCGAGGTCAGCTTCGTCGTCGGCACGCAGGCCAAGCGGCAGGCCCGGATCCGTCCGGACGACGTGGCGAGCCTGGTCAAGCGGCACATGGGCGAGGCGGACTGGCGGTTCGTCGTCCACGGCGAGGAGTACAGCGCTCCCGCGGTGTCCAGCCTCGTGCTCAAGGCCCTGGCCGCCGACGCGCAGCGGGTGACCGGGACCCCGGTGACCGATGTGGTCATCACCGTGCCCGCCTACTTCGGTGACGAGGAGCGCAAGGCGACGAAGCTCGCCGGGACGCTCGCCGGGCTGAACGTCGTCGACATCATCAACGAGCCGACCGCGGCGGCCTTCGCCTACGGGTTCGCGCGGGGCGGCGCGGCGGAGTCCACCGTGCTGGTCTACGACCTCGGCGGCGGCACCTTCGACACCACGGTCATCCGGCTGTCGGAGAACGAGATCACGGTGGTTGCCACCGACGGCGACCACGAGCTGGGCGGCGCCGACTGGGACGCCGAGCTGGTGCGTTTCCTCGCGCAGAAGTTCATCGAGGCGCAGCCCGGCGCCGGCGACCCGCTCGACGACGTCTACGACGAGCAGGAGCTGCTGACCGCGGCGGAGGAGGCGAAGCTGGCGCTCTCGGGCCGGGAGAGCGTGGACGTGCTGGTGGTCCATGCCGGCCGGCGCACGAGCGTGACCGTCACCCGCGCCGACCTCGAGGAGATCACGGCGTCGTTGCTGCAGCGCACGCTCGACCTGACCGGCTCGGTGCTCGACCGGGCGAAGGAGCGCGGGGTCGACCACGTCGACGTCTGCCTGCTCGTCGGGGGGATGAGCAAGACCCCTGTCATCGCCCGGAAGCTGACCGAGAAGTTCGGCCTGGCTCCCCGGCTCGTCGATCCTGATCTCGCGGTGGCCAAGGGCGCGGCGGTGTTCGGGCAGAAGAAGGAGCTGGAACGCCAGGTCATCGACGATCTGGTCGCGAAGGGCAGGCTTGCCGAGGGGGAGGGCCTGGAGGCGGCCGAGGCGACCGACGTGCGGCAGGCGGCGTCCGGGGCGGCCGACAGCCTCGGGCTGGACATCACCGCCGTGGTGGACCTGGTGAAAACGAAGATCGTAAATGTGACCTCGCGCGGTTTCGGGATCCTCGCCGAGGACAGGGGCAAGACGGTCGCCGCCTTCCTAGCGCACCGCAACGACCCGTTGCCGATCGAGGTGACGCGGACCTTCTACACGGTCTCCGACAACCAGGCCGAGGTCGACATCCGCGTGTTCGAGCAGGGCACGAGCGCCGAGTCGCCCCTGCCGGAGGACAACAAGGTGATCGTCGAGGGCGCCATCGCCGGCATCCCGGGCGGCCATCCCCGCGGCACGCCCGTCGAGGTCACCTTCTTCATGCGCCCGGACCAGACCATCCGGGTCACCGCCACCCATCCCGGCGCGAAGGACCCCCTGCTCCTGCAGGTGAAGGCCGGGGTCGGCAGCGAGGCGATGCGGGACGAGGAGGGCAGGAAGGTCACCCTGCTCAAGCAGCGCGACTGACGGCCTGGAGGGTCTGCGGTGGATGCCGGCCGGCGCGGGCGCTGATCCGGACGGCCGGCATCCACCGCAGACATACCCACGGGGACACCCGTACCCACGCGGACACCCGCACCCACGCGGACACCCGCCGGGCCGTGTCTGTGTGAGGTGTCACCAGGAGCGGGCAGGTGCAGTTCTGGCCGGTGCATTGCCTCGTCCAGTACATATGGTGAACGTTCCAGGCCGCGCCCAGGACGGGCACGGGCTGTACAGACACGGGTTTCACCTGCCCCGCGGCAGGGACGGGACGAAGGTGGGACGGTGAGCGCGGCGTTCGACGGCAGCGGTTACCGCCAGCGTGTGCTGGCGGAGCTGCACCGCCGCTCCACGTTGGATCTCGATGACCCTTTTTTCGTCGCGGCCCTCGATCCGGATGCCGTCCACACCGACGCGCAGGTACGCGAGCAGCTGGCCGCCGTCATGGCCTTCCTGCAACGGCAGCGGGACGCGACCCGGTACGCGTCGCTCGCGGCGACGCTGGTGCGGCGGCGGGCGGAGTGGGAGGCGCCGCTGCTGGACGCCGCCACCCGCGACCAGCTCCGGGCCCGGGTGCTGGCGGCCCGCCAGGCCGGGCAGGCCGAACGGCTGGCGAAAGTGGCCCGCAATCTCGCTACCGTACGTGAGCGTTTCGGCGGGGTGCCGCGTTCCCGGGTGGCCGGGCTGCGCCGGCTGGCGGCGGCCGACGGGGTGACCACCGAGCAGTTCGACGCGGTTCTCGCCGGCGAGCAGGTGATCGAGGACGGCTGGGGGGACGGGGCCGAGCCCCTCGCCGCGGGGGTGCGCCGCCAGATCCGGGACCGTCTGACCGAGCTGCGGCAGCTGCGGGTGGGCAGCAGGGCCGCCACCGCCTCCCTCTGGGCCTTCCTGGGGGTCCCGGCCGGCTCGCCGCCGGAACGGATCAGGGCGGCCTACGAGATCGCGCTGGAACGCAACCAGCGGCGCCCGCACGACCACGAGAAGACGGTGATCGCGGATCTGCTCGCGCAGGTGCGCACCAGGCTGCTGGACGGGGATCCGGCCGCCTACACCGCCGGCCTGGCCGCGGACGCCCGGGAGGAGATCCGGGGGCGGGTCGAGGAGCACATCGTTCTCGACGGCGAACTGGGACCGGCCGCGTTCGAGGGGCTGGTGCGGGAGATCCTCTCGAGCGGGTCGGGCCTGTCCACGGCGCAGGCCAAGACCCTGCTGCTCGGCGTCGCCCGGGAGCTGGGCGCGGCCGTGACGACCGGGGTCTTCCTCGACTATGTGGTGTGCGCGCAGTGCTGCCGCCCGGAGCCGGTGGACGGCTCGCGGATCTGCCGTTACTGCGACACCGAGCTGTACACCGCGTGCCCCTCGTGCGGACGGGAGACCGAGGCCGCCGCGGTGGCCTGCCGTTCCTGCGGGCAGAGCGTGCGCCAGGCACGGGAGGCCGCCCAGGCCGTGTCCGCCATCCGCCGGGCGCTGGGCGCCGGCCGGGCCCGCCAGGCCGGCGAGCTGCTGGCCGCCGTCCGCCCGGTGCTGGCGCTGCTCGACGGTGCCGCCGCGCGGGAGGCCGAAGAGCTCGACGCACGGGTGCAGGCGGCGCTGGCCGCCGCCGACGCCGGCTGGCGGGCGCTGGTGGACAACCGTGAGGCCCGGCGCGCGGACGCCGCCACCGACGGGGCGCGGTGGCTGGTCTCCCACGCCCGCGACGTGCCCGGCCCGGACGGGCGCACCCCCGAGGAGGTGCTCGCCGAACTCGCCGCCCATCAGGACGTCATCCACCGCCGGGTCGCCGCGGCCCGGGTGCTGCCCGCCCCCGACCAGGAGAGTGCCCTGGCCGCGGTGCTCGCCACGGCGGCGGACAGCCGCGAGGCACTGGCGGCGCTGGCCGCGCTGCCCCTCGACCCGCCCCGGGAGCTGACCGCGGCCGAGCAGGACGGCGGGGTGGTCCTGCGGTGGCGCGCCTGCCTGTCCAGCGCCGCTCCGGTGTCCTACCGGGTGGTCCGCCTGCTCGGGGACGCGAGCGGCCCGGAGCGGATGGTCGCGTCGGAACACAGCCTGGGCACCACCGGGTCCACGGAGCTCGTCGACGCCGGGGTACCGGTGGGGCTGATGGTCCGCTACGAGGTGACCGCGATCGCCGGCAGCCGGCGGTCGGTACCGGTACGCACACCCGGGCTCGTGGTCATGCGGGATGTCACCGAGCTGCGCGCGGAGCAGATCGGTGACGCGGTGAAGCTGTCCTGGCGCCTGGACGGCCCGGTGGACGCGGTCACGATCGAGCGGGCCGTGGACGAGTCGTCGCCGGTGCGGCTCCCGACGCGGCGGATCAGGGCGAACGCCGGCCAGTACGTCGACTCCACCGTCCAGGCAGGTGTCACCTACCGCTATCAGGTCTACGTCGAGTTCCACGACGCGGGCGGTGTTCCCGCGCGCACGGGCGGGGCGTCGACCATGGCGACGGTGATCCCGCGTCCACCGGCGATCCGTGATCTGCAGATCACCGCCGCCGCGGGCCGCACCATGCTGCGCTGGAACGCGCCGGTGGGCAGCGAGGTGCGGATCTACGCGGTGCCCTCGAGCGGAGGGCAGCCGAGCTCGCGGTCGGGTCTGTCGAGCTCGCCGCCGGGCCTGCCGCCGGGGCATCCGCTCGCGGCCGAGGACGCCGAGGTGGATCTGGCGCGGATCGTCGATCCGGCCCGGCTGGTCGGGTCCAGCGACAGCGGCCACCTGGTCGACCTGTCGGCGGCCGGCGAGCTGGAGTACGTCCCGGTGACCGTGCTGGCCGGCCGGGCCGTGGTCGGCAGGGCGGTCCGGCACCTGGTCGTCGGGGAGATCACGGAGCTGCGTGCCGACGACCGCGGCGAGGAGATCGTGCTGTCCTTCCGGATGCCGCCGGGGATCACCGAGGCCCGGGTCCTGTGGCGCCGGGACCAGCCGCCGACCGGGCCCGGCGATCCCGAGGCCGAACAGGCGAAGGTCACCAGCGCGAGCCTGGAGATGAAAGGCGGCTGGCACCTGGCCGCGCCGCCGGACGGCTCGGCGTATTTCATCGTCTGCTATCCGCTGGTACGCATCGGCGGGACGCTGGCCGCGGTACCGCCCGGAACGGGCATCCTGGCCCGGCTGGCGGTCCGGGCGGAGCGGGATGCCCGTCCGGATCCGCCGCTCCATGTGGGCCTCCCGGCCCCGGCGGCCGGTGACCAGGAGGAATGGGCGTCCGCGCATCCCCCGGCCCTCGCGGATCCCCCGGCCCTCGCGGATCCCCCGGCCCTCGCGGATCCGGTGGCTTCCGGTGGCCAACGGGCCGCCGGGAGCGCGGGAGCCGCCACGGGCCCGCCGGCCGGGACCGGCTCGCCGGCCCAGCCGGACCAGCAGCCACCGCAGGAGCGGCCACACCAGGAGCAGCCGCGGCAGGAACAGCGGGAGCAGCCGCAGCAGCAACAGATACAACAGGATGCGGCGACGGTCAGTTATATGGTGGCTCGGGTGGGCTGGCGTCGTCGTACGTTGCGCGTACAGGTGCGCGCGGACGGGCTGCTGCCCGAGTTGCTGCTGGTCGCCCGGTCCGGAACGATCCCGCCGCAGACCCGGGAGGACGGGCAGGTGCTCGCCCGGGTGCCCGCCCACGAGGCGGCACATACACCCGGTGAGCACACCGTGGAGGTCCCGCTGGACGGCGCGCGGCTGCCGTGGGGCATCCGGCTGCTTCCGGGCCCGCAGGCCGCGCAGGTCGTGCTGCGGCATCCTCCGGACGACGCCCTGGTGCTGCGGTGAACCCGTCCGCCCGGCCGTCACGGGCAAGCGTCCCGCTATTGCGCGTCGCGAATAACGCGCAATAGCGAACGGATCAGCGGTGAATGTATTGGGCGGCGGGTAATCGGATAATGCGCGCCCGGCATGACACGCCGCGCCCACGGTCACCGGCCGGCGGCGTGGTGTGCGCGGATACCCGGGCGCGGGTGGCCCGGCGGCCGCCTGATTCGTCATGGTGATCCGCCGGGCTGGCCGACCTGCCCTGATACCTTGCCGCGGGCAGTCGGCGGCCCGGCCAGCGGTCGGTGGCGATCTCGTTCGCCACGGTCGTGGTCATGTGAAAACAGGTTGTCCAGCCGATGACAACAGCGTGCGGGATTTCGGCGCCGGTGGCGGTGGCTGTAGGTTCTGGCCAGTCCGGCGCCCCGCAAATGACGATGTGCGGCCGCCCCGATCAGTGAACGGTCCGACGACAGGGGGTTCGACCGGTGCGTCACTTCGGTTTCCTGGCCGCGGACCGGGCGGATGCGCTGTTTCACCGCCTGCCCGAGGAGATTCCGCCGGCCGCGGACCGCCTGTTGGTGGCAACGGCGCTCGGGGCGACTCTTTACGCCCCGGGCACCCGCCCGACGCTGGCCGCGGACGTCCGCCGCCAGGTGTCCGCCGGGGTGACGTCGATGGTGCTCTGCCTGGAGGACGCCATCGCCGACCACGAGGTCCCCGCGGCCGAGGCGAACATCATCACCGCGCTGCGCGACCTGGGTGGGAATCCGCCGGCCACCGCGGGCGGGCCGCCGTTGCTGTTCGTCCGCGTGCGTGACACCGACCAGATATCGCGCGTCGTCGCCCAGCTCGACGCCGACGCGTCGGGGATGCTCGGCGGTTTCGTGCTGCCCAAGTTCGATCCCGAGGGCGGCGTGGCGGCGCTGGCCGCGGTCGTGCGGGCCTCCGACCGGCTCGCCCGGCCGCTGTGGGCGATGCCCGTGCTGGAAAGCCCTCAGATCATCTTTCGCGAGACCCGGGAGCGGACGCTGCTGGGCGTGCGCGACCTCGTCGACAAGCACGCCGACATCGTTCTTGCCGTGCGTATCGGCGCGACCGATCTCTGTGGCCTGTTCGGGCTGCGCCGGGACCGTGATCTGACCATCTACGACATCGCGGTGGTGCGGGACTGCATCGCCGACATCGTCAACGTGTGCGGCCGCGGTGGGGAGCACGTGGTGAGCGGGCCGGTCTGGGAGTACTTCGCGCAGCCGGAACGGCTCTTCGTCAGCGCGCTGCGGGTCACGCCGTTCGAGGAGGCCGACCTCGTCGGCGACAGCGCGGACGGCGCGCGGATGCGTTCCCGGCTCGTCTCCGCCGATCTCGACCGGCTCATCCGCGAGGTCGTGCTCGACAAGGCCAACGGGCTGCTCGGCAAAACAGTGATCCATCCCAGCCATGTGCCCGCCGTACACGCCCTGCACGTGGCCACCCACGAGGAGTACACGGACGCGATGGCGATTCTCGCGGACGACAGCGGTGGCGTGCGTCCGAGCCGCTACGCGAACAAGATGAACGAGCTGCGGCCCCACCGGGCCTGGGCCGAGGGGGTGCTGCGGCGGGCCCGGGCCTTCGGCGTCCTGCGCGAGGGGCACACGTTCGTCGACGTGCTGGCGGCGACCAGCGCACTGTGACCGGCAGTGCGCGGGCGAGCGCCCGGCGGGCGGGTGGCCGCCACCGGACGGGTGGCCGCAACTACCGGAACTGGTGAAGACCCCGCTGGCGATGCCGGCCGGGGTGCTGCTGAGGACGGAGGTCGTGTGAGTCTGGCGGATGGTGCCGCGGTGCCGTCGAACGGTTCGGGATGGCTGTGGGACGAGCTGGGGCTCGATGTCCGGCTGCGGGCCGACGTGGTCGGCGGGGGGCTGGACGCAATGGTGGGCCTTGCGCTGCGGCGCAACCCCAGACGGGCCCATCTGCTGGTCAGCCGGGTGCTCGGCAAGCATCTGCCGGTACGCCCGGCGCGGTCGGTCGCGGCCGGCCATCTGCTGGCCGCGCGGGTCCGCGCCGACCAGCGGGCGGCCGGGGGCGATGCCGCGGCGGTGGCGCCGCTGGTGCTCGGCTACTGCGAGACCGCCACCTCGCTCGGGCACACCGTGGCCGACGGCCTCGCCGGCTGCGACTACCTGCACACCACGCGCCGGGTCGTTCCTGGTGCCACCACGCTGCTGGACTTCGACGAGGCGCATTCGCATGCCACCTTCCACTGGTTGATGCCGAGCGATCCCGAGCTGGTGCGGGCGCCCCGGCCGCTGGTGCTCGTCGACGACGAGCTGTCCACCGGCCGGACCGCCCTGGGCACGATCCGCGCGCTGCACGCGTTCGCGCCCCGGCCGTCGTACACGGTGGCCACGCTTTTCGACGCCCGGCCGGCGCCGGCCCGCCGCGCCTTCGACGAGCTCGCGGAGCGTCTCGGCGTGTCCGTACGGGTGGTGTCGCTGCTGGCCGGGGAGGTGACCGTCCCGGACGACGTGACCGCGCGCGCCGAGCGGATACGAGCCCGGTACGGCGCCGGCGCCGGCGCCGGCGCCGACGCCGACGGCAGCCGGCCATGGTCCTGCGGGGAGCCCGCTCCGGTGCGCCGTGTGACACCCGACTGGCCTGACGATCTTCCCGACGGCGCCCGCCATGGCTGGTCACGGCCGGACCGGGCGCTGCTCGCCGAGGTGGCGCCGCTGGTCGCCAAGGACGTGGCCGAGGCGCTGAACAGGCCCTCGGGCCGCGTTCTCGTGCTCGGCACCGAGGAGCTCATGTACACACCGCTACTTATCGGTGACGCGCTCGACCGGATCGTCCCTGGCGAGGTCGTCTACCACTCGACGACCCGCTCACCGGTCCACCCGATCGACGCCGACGGCTACGCGATCCGCTGCGCGCGGACCTTTCCGGCGCCTGACGACCCGGGCCGGGCCAGCCATGTGTACAACGTCCGGCCCGGCCTGTACGACGACATCGTCGTGGTGGTCGACTCGGCCGCGAACGGGCGGGCCGCCAGCGGGACGGCCGGGGCGAGCGTGTCAGGGGCGGCCGACGTGTCGGGGATGGCCGGGGTGCTGCGCCGGTGCGCGCCGGTCACCGTGGTCACGATCCCGACGCGGGGGCCGGCCGGCCGGCCGCTGGCCCTGTCGGCCGACAGCGCCGGGGGTGCGCGTTGACCGGGAGCGCCGGGAGCGCCGGGAGTGCCGGGAGCCCCGCAGACGCGTCCGGGAGCGCGGTGCGGCCGGTCATCCCGGGAACGGTGGGCTCGGGCTCCTACGACCCGGCGGACGTCACCTTCCTGTTGAAGGACCTCAGCGACATCCCGCTGGAACGCCCCACCGAGGACCGCGAGGAGGACTTCTCCAAGGGCCGCCACTACTCCGAGGACCTGCCGGTCGAATACGAACCGTCGCAGGCCTACCTTGCCCTGTTCGAGGATGCCCTGGCCCGCTCGGCGGTACGGGTCGCCACCGCGGTCGGCATCGCCACCGAACTCGTGCTCGCGGGCAGAGGAGAGCCGGTCATCGTGTCGCTGGCGCGGGCCGGCACGCCCGCCGGCATCCTGATGCGGCGCTGGGCCCGCTGGCGGCACGGGCTCGACCTGTCGCACTATTCGGTCTCCATCATCAAGGACCGGGGGCTCGACGAGAACGCGATGCGCTGGATCCTCGCTCGGCACGACCGGCGCAGCCTCCAGTTCGTCGACGGCTGGACGGGCAAGGGCGCCATTCTCCGGGTGCTCGAGACCGCCGCCCGCGGCCTCGGGCTGGACGCGTCCATGGCGGTCATCTCCGACCCCGGCCACTGCACATCCCTGTACGGGACGCGGGACGACTTCCTGATCCCGCACAGCTGCCTGAACTCCACGGTCAGCGGCCTGGTGAGCCGGACGGTGCTGAACCGGTCGCTGATCGGCCCGGCCGACTTCCACGGGGCGAAGTACTACCGGCACCTCGCCGACCGGGACTACTCCCGCCGTTACGTCGAGACCGTTGCCGAGGCGTTCCCCGCCGCGTCGGCCGCGGTCGCGGACGGCGTCTCGCGGCCGGCGGAGCGCACCCCGACCTGGGCCGGCTGGCAGGCGGTCGAGACGCTGGCGAAGGAGTACGGGATCGACAACATCGGCCTGGTCAAGCCCGGGGTCGGCGAGACCACCAGGGTGCTGTTGCGCCGGGTGCCCTGGAAGGTCGTCGTCACCCCCGAGCGGCTGGCGGAGCTGCCTCATGTCCTGTCCCTGTGCGAGGCCAAGGGCGTGCCCGTCGAGGAGAGGGCCGACCTGCCGTACTCGTGTGTCGGGATCATCAAGCCGCCCGACGGCACGCCCGACCGCGCGCTGTTCACCAGGCCGTCGTGACAGGGTGTTTCGTCGCCATGAGATGTTCCATCGCGCAGGCTGTCCAGCACCTGAAGGATCAGGGTTTTCCGGGGGATCGGCCCGCGTGCCCTGATGGTGGCACGCAGCTCGCTGACCGTCACCAGGTGTTGCTGGACGGCGGACGCGATGATGTCGTACACGGCTTCCGGCCGCTGCGCCCAGTTGGCCATGTCCACGACGGAGCGGGCCAGCCTGGTCCGTCGTGGACGCAGGTGGGGGTGCACGGCGTCGGGGCCCAGCCGGGCGCTGTGGTGAACGACGACGCCCGGCCGCGGGGCGGGATGCCGCCCGGCCGGCACGACGATGGTGATGTGCTCGTCGTCGAAGCCGCGCAGGCCGCCCATGGCGGCCGCGGAGGCGCCGCCGACGACGGCGTGCGGCCCGATGGACTCGACCGCGCACCACAGCAGCTGCATCCGGGTGGGCGGCTGCGGGCGGGTCACGAGCACACCCGGCATGGGGCGCTGCCAGCGTCCGGTCCGCACCTGCCAGTGAATCGTCGAGCGGCTCGTGCCGGCGGCGACGACAGCGCGGACGGCGATGACGCCGCACTGGCTGTCGGCGGCCTGCTGCCAGGGATACCGCCGCCAGGAATCCTGCTGCCGGGGATGCTGCCGCCAGGGATCCTGGTGCCAGGAATCCTGCTGCCAGGGATGCTGCTGCCAGGGATGCTGGCCGGGGTCCGGGGCCATGTCTGTCAGGCTCGCAGCCGTGCCGGCCGGATGGAACAGCGCGCGGCGGCCTGTGGACAACTGCCACCCACCCGAGCGGGCTGTGGACAGGCCCCGGCCCGTCCGGTTCCCGTGTCCGGACGGTTCCCGTGTCCGGACAATGCGTGTGATTGCGCGGCATGTCGGCCGGCCCGTGGCGTAGAGTCGGGCCATCAGCACATGGACGCCCGCGCCGTCCCCGGCCGCGGCCCTGCCGGGCGCGCGCTGGGTCGTCGCCTGTGATCTCGACCAGACGCTGATCTACAGCAGGCGTTCCTTCCGGCTCCCGTCCGGTGCGGTCGAACCCGAGCTGGTCACTGTGGAGCACATCGACGGCGAGCCCGCCGCGTTCTGCACCGCCGCGTCCGCCGAACTGATCGCCAGGCTGCACGCCGCGGCGACCCTCGTTCCGGTCACCACCCGTACCCGGGCACAGTACGAACGGGTCGATCTCGGTGTCCGCCCCCGGTACGCGATCACGACCAACGGCGGCCACCTGCTGGTGGACGGCCGTCCGGACGAGGCCTGGGCGGCCCGGATCCGGGAGCGGATCGCCACCCGTGCCCGCCCGCTCGCCGAGGTGTGGGCCATCGCGCAGCGGCTCGCCGCCGACGGCTGGGTCCGGGTGAGCCGGGTCGCCGACGGCCTGTTCGTCTACCTCGTCGCCTACGAGCGTGACGGCATCCCCGACCTGTCCGGCCTCGCGGCGGGCCTGGCGGCCGATGGCTGGGGCCTGTCCGTCCAGGGACGCAAGGTCTACCTGGTACCGGCCGGGCTGACCAAGCAGGCGGCCCTCGCCGAGGTGATGCGCCGGGCCGCGCCGGCAAGGCTCGCCGCCGCGGGGGACTCACTGCTGGACGCGGGCATGCTCGCCGCCGCGGACCTCGCCGTCCGCCCCGCCCACGGCGAGCTGGACGAGCACCGGTGGACGCACCCGAACCTGCGGGTCACCACCGTCTCGGGCCTGCGCGGGGGGCAGGAACTGCTCGAGATCCTCGAAGCCGGGCTCGCCGCCGCGGGACCGGCA